>CAINDV010000076.1 GCA_903847485.1 uncultured Verrucomicrobiota bacterium | reverse complement strand
GGCAGCAAAAACCAGCCCTTGAGCGAGGAAGATCGTGGGTGGAACCGGCTGGTATCCTCGGTGCGGGTGGGGGTGGAACATGCTATCGGGGGGCTGAAGCGTTTTGGGGCGGCCGCGAACATCTACCGCCACCACAAGGCTCGTTGTGATGGTCGCTTCAATCTGCTGGCCGCCGGTCTGTGGAACCTGCGCCTGGCCTTCCAAACCACCTGAGCAAACTTCAGAATGCCCCCGTTCCCGCTCGCATAGCTATTACACAACAAGTCTATTATATCAGTGCTGCCCGATTCTTCGTCCATCATTTCGGCGCAACCCCAATCGTCGCGTGCCTCGCGCCAACGGACGGTTTTGTTGAACGCCGCCTGGTCCGCGTGCGCAAGCAACTGGCCCGGCTTGACCGCCAGCTTGACGACGCCCTCGAAGCCCAACCGCTCAATGGCCGCCTGCTGAATGACCTGGCCGCCGCGCAATCGCGGCTCGCCGATCAGGAGCAGCGCCTCGCCAGTCGCCCGTTGCCCGGCTCGCGCCGACCGGGCAAAGAGCGCCGCCGTCCAATGCCTGGCTTCTCGGCTGTGGAACCGATTGAGCCGCTGGATTGACGCCCGGCCAACTCGCGGCGGCGCGTTTATCCCAAAGACAACTCTCACGGCAGGTCGAGCCGCAGACCGGCTTGCTTCCGCGCCTGCGCCCAGCGGAATTGCGCCCACTCCGCGCTGAGATCGTCGGCCAGCCATTGCCGCCAGACGCGCACGGGTTCGCTGCCGTTGGGGAGTTTGCCGAGCGCCTCCAGCCGCGCCAGGGCTTCCAGCGTGACGAGGGGCAGGGGCAGGCTCAGGAGGGTGCGCCCGGCCAGCGTGGCGCGGGCTTCCGGGCCGAGCCAACGGATCACCGGCGGGCCGCCGTCCTCGCTGACCACCAGATGCAGGTCGTCCTGCGAGCCGTGGACGGCGCACAGGGGGAAGAGCGGTTCGGCGGCGCGGTTCTCCTCGAAGCCGAAGACGAATTGCTCGGCCTCGGAATAGCCCGCCTTGGGACCGGTGCCGCCCTTGAGCGTGAAGGCGTCGCCGGGGCGATACAGCGCCAGCAGCAGCCGCAGCGGGAACTTCCCGCCCGACTCCACCCCCGCCTCGCGCAGCCTCGCCACTCCGCGCTCGTTGAGTTGGAAGGTGACAATGCTCCCCCGGATGCTGCCTTGGCGTAGCAGCCAGAGCCGTCAGTGCGTTGGTAGAATACCGGCATAAAGTGGCGTCAATGTTTCGCGCCCGCCGCCGCGCGCTCCACCGCCGCCAGACCGGTGGCGTCCGGCAAACCAGCGCGATGAAATTTCCGGGCCAGGTCCAACTGCCGCGCGCCGACCTTGGCGCTCTTGGCCCCGTTCAGCTTGGCGGGCAGCACAGCTTGGCGGGCAGCAATTCCAGATTGGCGATGGTGTTGTCCAGCGCAGGCACGACGGCGCGGGGGATGATGTGGTCCACAGCGGCCTTCTGGCCGGCGTAAGGCCCGGCGCGGACGATGGGAGAATTGCCCCGGCGCATGGCGGCGAGGTTCGTGGCGTCCAGGCAGCCGAGCTTGCCGGCAATGTCCAGATTGCGCAGCAGGGCGTCGGTGGTGAGGTCCGCCGCGCCGCCCCTGTAACCGGCGCGCTCCACCGCCCGGCGCGCGACCTCGGCGGGTTTGGCTCCGCGGGCCTGGGCGTCAGCGAGAGCGGCTTTGGCGGCGGCTACGCCGCCGCCTTGAAGGTCTGCTGCATGGCTGTCACTACCTCTTTCAGTCTCCCGTCGAACTTGGCGTTGATTTCCTCGAAGCTGCCAATCAGACGCGCGTATATGGGATTCGCGAAGATGGCATCAAGGTCCACGCGGCCGTGGGAGTCAAGATTGGCGACGAAGGCCGCCTTGATCTTGTGCAAGGCTGCGGTTTGCTCCGGGGTGAAGTTGTAGAGGCTCAGGTAGCTCTCGAAACCGGCTTCAATGCGCTCGCGCGTCGTTGGAATCTTCTTCACCCCGAGCACGCTGAGGAAGAAATCCCACACCGAGCCGGCGGGGAATTCGTAGATGCGTTGGAGTTGTTCCTCGCTGAGGATGATGTCGGGGGCGGCAGCCCATGCCTTGATGGCTGCCAATTCAATTTCGGTGGGTTCGTAATCTTTGTTTTCCCAAGCCTTGCGCCTCAACTCGGCCATGATGGGGTCTTGAGTGGACTTTACGCCTTGCTCGAAGAGTTCGCGGGCCTTGGCGACCGGGATGTTGTCTATGATCCTCACGCTGCCGGCGTCCACGATGGCCCGCTGGATGAGGTTGGCCGGGTCCGGGTTGTCGAGGATGCCGTCAACGACGATTCCACCACCTCCGCCGCCACCACCTACGCTGCCCTCACCACCCGTGACGACTGTCACGTTTGGTTCTGGCGTGCCCTTGCCATTGTCCTTCATTCGCTCGCAGAGCTTCACGAAGTCGAGGATGGTGAAACTGAACTTGCCGGTCTTGGGGTCGAGGCGCGTGCCGCGACCGAGCATCTGGATATACTTGCCGACGGACTTGGTGAGCGCGCCGAAGGCCACGTAGCGGAGGCATGGAATGTCCACGCCTGTGCTCATGATGTCCACGGAAACGACCACGCGCGGGTTCGAGTAAGGGCGCTCAAACCAATCCTTGAGTGATTCGTTCACATCGTCGTTCTCGGAGATGATGGCCTCCGCGTAACGCGGGCTTTCGCCGTCGTAATTGAAGGCCGCGTTAATCTCTTTCACGAGCATCAAGGCGTGCGCTTGGCTTGCGGCGAACAACAACACCTTCTCGCCGTATTCGGTTTGCTGGCGGATGATTTCCGCCCAGCGCTTCGCCTGTTCCTCGCTGAGAATCCGTTTGTTCAACCGCTCCAGCTCAATCTGCTCCTGCTGCGGTAGCTGAATGCGCTGGCGCGTCTCCGGGTCGAGCAGATGATCATACAGCACGCCCGCCGCCATTGCCTCCCTCGTCAGCGCGGTGATGTGTTCCTCCTTCCGGTAGGGCGCGAGAAACCCTTCATCAATGCCGCGCATGAGGTCGAACTCGTAGTCTGGCTTGCGCGACTCGCAACCGAACAGCCGGTAGGTGTCGTTGATGGCGAGGTCTTCCGGGTCCACCACCTTGCCGTCGGCGGGCACTGCAATCCTGGGGGTGGCGGTCAGCCCGATCCGCGGGCAAAGGAAGTGATCGAAAATGAGATTCCTGCTAGTGGTAATCGAACGATGGCATTCGTCCACCGCGATCAAGTCGTAGAAGTTGCTGGGGATTTTGTCGTAGAGCATTTCCAGTGTGTCAATCACTACGACATGGATGTTCTTGTTCTTGTGTGTCCGCCAGTTGGCCGACGTAATCCAATGGCTGTTGTAGGCGGGGCTGAGGAGTTTGAAGCCCTTGCTGATCGCTTGCCGCGCGAGCGTGCGCCGGTCCACCACGAACAGGATGCGCTTGGCCAGTGCGTAATCCAGCAGCGCCTTGACAAAGGCCACCAGCGTCCGCGTCTTGCCGAGACCCGTCGCCATGTGGACGAGCATCTTCATTTTCCCCTCGCGGAACAGGTCAAGCAGGATGCGGATGCAAAGGAGCTGGTAATAGCGGTCCTTGCCCGCCGCCGGGTCGAAGCCGCCGGCCAGCGTGGTATCAATCGTGATCGTCTGCTCGCGCTGCTTCTGCCGGCCCTGCTCGATCTTCAGCTTCATTTCCTCCAGCGACATGAAGTCGCCAATGGGCTTGAACTCCGCCGCGTCCGCGCCGCGCCACGCCAGATCGAAGAAGAGAATCTTCAGCCCGCCCGCGCCATCCGCCGCGCAAGCGTAGAGGAAGCGCGGCTTGAGCAACCGGCTGTATTTGAGCCGCAGCTTCGGCAATGCCTTCTGCGGGTCGTCGAGCTTGTTTTCGATGACGGTCAGCGCGAAGCCCTGCAAATCCTGGAGCACGAAGTCGGGTTTGATGGACTTGCTGCCGGGAAAGTCGCGCTGCTCCTCCTCGGTGAGCGCGTAGCTCGGCTGGTAAAGCAGCGTGTCGCCCAGCGTCCACTTCAACTCCTTGAGCGCGTCATAGACCTTCAAGTCCACCGCCGAGGCTTCGTTGTCGAAAATACCGGCCTTTGTGCGCGTGGGCATGGTCAGTTCTCAATCAAGCCGTTGACCTTCTCTTCGAGCGCATCGAGTTCGGTGCTGGCCACCGCGATGATTTCCCTCAATTCAACGATCCGCGTGCCGACCTCTCGCTGAAATGGTGGCCGCACTTCAGGAATTTCCATGTCGAGGAATTCCGCAGGCTCGACACGTCTCCTTCCGCTCGCGCCTGAAACCATTGCATCAAACCGCTGGTAGAAGCGCGGTCTTGTCAGCAGAGCAAGGAGGAAATCCACAACCCATTTTTGCGAACTGACTCTGAAGACTGGGAATTCGTTGGTCACAATCGCGCCATCGAGGTCGCAGGGAATGATTCCAAAAGCTCCGTTGCGCGCATCAATCTTGGACATGATCAAGTCGCCCGTCTCAACGCGAAACCAGTTTGCCCCTTTGAGGTCTGCGCCCTGTGTTTCACTTCGTAACTGCACACCTTTCCCGTAGAGCCTGACGGTCACGAGCCTGTAAGTCACTTCAGGCTCAAGCCGCACCGGGCGAATAAAGTGCTTCAGGATGCTTTTGAGTTGAACGTGTTGAGCCTTTTCTGTGCTTTGAATGATTTCCTGCAACGTCCGCAAGTGCGGATGCTTGGTGAAAAGGTTGGGCGAGATGCCAGTGAGGAATTGCCGAGCAATGTCCAGTTCCAGCGTGTGGCGCGGGTCGAGACCGGAAATCAATTCATCCAGTTCATCCGCCGCGGCGGCGGCGATGGCGCGGTATTGTTTCTCCAGCGTCTGCGACGGGTCGTCCTCGCGCAGATAGGTCGCGGCGAAATCCTTCCACGCCGCAAGCTGCTCTGGCGTGAGACTGCTGCGGTAGTTCGACAGGTTGAACGAGTAGAGGTGGCCGCGCTCAATCTTCTGCGCGATGGCGTTCTCGGTTTTGCTCCGCCAGAGTTCATCGTGCTGGGCGAGACGGTCTTTGCGCTCGGTGGCGGTGAGCTTCTTCGCGGCTACTTGCGCGTCCAACTTTTCGGTAAGCTTGGTTTTATCCTCCGCCGCCCGCGTGCTCATCTCGGCGCGGGTTTCATTGCGGATTTTGTCCTTCACGCGCGGATCGAGCGCTTTGATCCAGCCGGCGGGGATGCAAAAGGAATGGCGCGATTCCGAGGGCTGTTTGCCTTCGCGAACGAAACGATGAAACAAATCGAGCGCCTCGACGAGTTGGGAGCCGGGCAGCGGCTTGCGGTTCGTGCCCATCGTGTAGCCGTCGTTTGTCACCTTGCAGAACCACACGTTGCGCGTACGCCCGCCTTTGACGAAGCACAGGATGGAGGTTTTCGGCCCTTGGCCGCCTTTGCTCACGAACACGCCTTGCGGCAGGCTGATGACGGCTTGCAGGTCGCACTCGTCCAGCAACGCGCGGCGCAGGGCGCGGGCGCTGTTTTGATCCCAGGTGAGGAAGCCTTCGGAGACGATGACGGCGCAGCGTCCGCCGGGCTTGAGCGATTCGAGCATGAGCTTCACGAAGAGAATCGTGGTCTCGCTCTCGGTGGGATACTCGCTCCAGACGTTGGGATAGGATTCCTTGTCGCGCTCCGCGCCGAAGGGCGGATTGGCGAGGATGACGGTCTTGCTCCTGGGCAGAATCTCCGTGCCGAACTTCTCCAGCGCGTCGCCCTGCTGAATGTTGCCGGGGTTTAGACCGCGCACGTAGAAATTGATCGCGGCCATCTTGCGAACCATGCCGAGGTATTCGATGCCGCCGACGCCAGTGCGGTAAAAGTCGGTGCTTGTCTCGGTGGACGGCCACGGGACCGGATGCTTGGCGAACCAGTCCTTGAACCATGCGGCCAGTTCCGGGTGCGCCTTCGTGCCAGGCCAGTGGCCATCCTGGCTCACGCCCTGCATCACATACTCGAAGCTGTCGAACATGAACCCGCCCGTACCGACGGTGGGGTCGAATATCTGGTCATCAAACGTCGGCGCGGCGAGGCCGACCATGAATTGCCGGATGTGGTCGGGCGTGCGGTGCAGGCCGATGTCCTTCGTCCCCCCCGTTTCGGACAGAGCTGATTCGATGGCGTCGCCGAGCAGGTCGGTCTTGAGCAACCGGTCTTTGTCCAACTCCGCCACCAGGCCGATAATTTCCCCCATGTTTCCGCTGGTGACGTTGTTGGAGAAGTTGGAGTTGGTGAAGACCTCCTCAATGAGAACAAGCTGGTCCTGAACCTTGATTGAGAGGTTGCCGGTCCAAACTTTGCGCGCCGCACTCAGGATGTGGGCGTAGAACGGGAAGAACTTTTGGTTGAGGGCCGAGAGAATCTGGTCGTTGGCCAGGGTGGCGAGTTCCGAGAACAGCAGCTTGTCATTGTCACGGCCCTTCGGGTCTGCCGCTTCCGGGTTCGGGCGGAACGCTTCGCGGAGTTGCGCGAACTCCGGGTCTTGCTGAAGCTTCACCTCGAAGATGCGGAGCAGCAGCAACTCAATGATGTACTCCACGCGCTGCACTGGCGTCCCAGCGGGGCGCAGCTTGTTGTGCAGCCGCTTGAGAATGTTATTCGTCTCGCTGTCGGCGTAGTGAACGGTAGATCTTCCCATGAAAGGCCAATTCGCTCGCGCGCGAATCAGCCCTGTCGGGATGGCTTGTCCTCCGTGGGTTCTTTCCCGGTGCCTGCAAACAAAAGGGACGTGTTTACACACGCCCCGTCACAGGCACCGCTAAGAGCCCACAGAGGAGCGCTTTCAACACGCCCCACCGGGGGCATGCATCAAGCGTTGTCCTCTGCGTCGAAATTTAGCGGTTTCGTGACGGACAGCAGCCGAAGCTACGCGAAATCAGATTGTTGGTGTTGTCGTGGTTACATTATTTCTGCTATCAAACGCGGCCAGCCTACCGCACCCGCCCCCCGCCGCCAATCTTTTGTGCCGTGCCGGGCAAATTCCCCCGCTGTCGGAGCGCCGGCCACCGGCCCGGCAGCGGGAGTATGCTGGAGGTTGCGGGGGCCGATGCTGCCGGTGTCTTCGCCACAGCGCGCAGCGTCTTGGACTGCGGCAGTCCCCTGCCGCTTTTGGGGCGGTGGGTGGGTGGCCCTGAAAGCGCCAGAGGACTGGCGCAGTCCAAGACGCTGCGCGCTGTTTGTGGCCCCAACAGCCTCGGAGCGGCGGGGTGCAGCCAGCGCCGGCGGCCAAGTGCGCCGGCGGGCGCGGCGCGGCTTTACGCGGTTCGCCCCTTGGGCTAGGGTTTTCGGCGTGAGCACGATCACCGCTATCTTGGAAGCTGATGCCGACGGAACCTTGCACCTGCCCGTGCCGGAGATGCTCCGGCGTGGGAAGGTGCGGGTCGTGGCTACGCTGCAAACCGAGCCGGAAGCAGCGTCGTCCGGCGTGGGGGCGAAGCCGGGAACGCCCTTGGAGGCGCTGAAGGAATTGCGCAAGCTGGGCGGGCTGAGCCGGGTGATTCCCGACCCGGTGGCCTGGCAGCGCGAGCAACGGCAGGAGCGCCCGCTGCCGGGCCGGGACTGAACGATGCTCCTGGACAGCAATATCCTCGTTTACGGCGCGAGCGGCGAGCACCCCGGCTTGGACGCGATTCTGGAGCGCACGGATCTGGCTGCCGCCAGCGTGACGCGGATCGAGACGCTCGGCTTTCACCGGCTCTCCGAAATCGAGCGGGCCGGGCTGTAAACGGTTTTCGAGCGGATGCAAATTCTACCTCTGGATGACGCCGTGGCAGCGCGGGCGATTGCGTTGCGCCAGGCGCGCAAGCTGGGCCTGGCCGATGCCATCATCGCCGCCACCGCGCTGGTGCATCATCTGCGATTGGTGACGCGGAACGAGGAGGATTTCAAGCACGTCGCTGGACTGCGCGTGGTCAATCCGTTTGGAACCGCTGCCTGATGGCCGGCGGAGTGGGGAGATGCCAGAAAACCGCAAAGCCAGCAACTGGTTCTCACCCGATATGTGGAGCCATTGGTCCCGTAGAAAGCGCTGGTTGGTTTCATTGAGAGCGGCGTTCTTGCTGGTGGTGGCAGCCGTCGCCGCCGGCCTGAGCTGTTTTTTAAGCGTGCCGGCTGTGCCGCTGCCGACGGGCGTGAAGCATCGCACCGAGAAGTTCACGCTGGCGGGCAAGGTCGTCGCGGTGGACTTCTACCTGCCGCCGTGGAGCGGACCCGCGCCGGTGGTGGTGGTGGCACACGGCTTCACCCGGAACCGCCGGACGATGGCGGGTTGGGGCGGGCGGTTGGCAAGTGAAGGGTTCCTGGCGGTGGTGCCCGACCTGCCCACTTGGGCGGACCATGCGCGGAATGGCCGCGCGCTCGCCGGGTTGCTGGTCAAGGTGCAGGCGGGCGAACTGCCTGGGTTGCCCAAGCCATCGGGCCGCGCCGCGCTGGTGGGGTTCTCGGCGGGTGGATTCTCCACGTTGCTGGCGGCGGCAGGCAACACGAACGTCGCGTGCTGGATCGGTCTTGATCCGGTGGCAATGGGGCGGACGGCCACCCAAGCGGCGGAGTCGCTGCGAATTCCGGCTTTTGTGTTACGGGCGGAGCCGGCACCGTGGAACGCGCACGGCAATGCCCGGCAGATATTTGCGGCGCTGCCGGGGCCGGCGTTCTCGCTGGCGGTAAATCAGGCCACGCACGTTGACGCCGAGAACCCAACGAGCCGGGCAGCGGATTGGGCCTGCGGCCAGAGCGACCCGGCGCGGCGCGGGGTTTTTGGCCGCTACTTGCTGGCCAGTCTGCAGGCGGGGTTGCTCGGCGACCCTGCGGCCTGGCGCCAACTCCACACGGCAACCAACGACGCATCAGTGCGGGAAGTGGTATCGCGGAAACTGGAGAAACTCCCGTAAGTTCAAACCGTGGTGTTCTGAAGACTCAGACATCCTGAGCCGTGAGCGTGGATTGAGGCGAGGCGAGGAATCGCAGTGAGTTCAGGGCCGTCGGGTTAGGGGACCCGGCCTGCAATGATAGCCTTCGGTTGTAGGCCCGGTGCCCTCACCGGGCCGGCCCAGACCAATTCCACGGCTCAGGAATTCTGAGCCTGCGCAGAAACGCCTTGCTTGCCATCGAACCTGATAGGCTTCGTCGCGGTCAGTCGCCGAAGCTGCGCGAAATCAGATTGTTGGTGGTGTTGCTATGTCGTTCTTGTTTTCAGAAACAATCGCCGTCGCGCCTGCCGCCCCCGCCCCCCGCCGCCAGCATTTTCATGCCATGGCAGGACGGCAGGGCCTCACGCCGCCTTGTTCTTTCCAATCAGAACAATCCGCGCTGGCGAATGCCTCGATAAACCACCAGATGGTCCTGCATCTGGACGAGTGGCCGGCGTTGCTGCCAGAAGTGGTCGTAAATAAACTCCGTGATTTCCTCGCGTTGCTTGAGCGTGTAGCGATGGACGTGGGGGTAAAGCAGGATCATCCAGATGATCGCCATGAGCTTCGTGAACTCGTCCGTGGTGAAACGGACGGGACGCGAGGCGACGTGGAGTTGCGCGCCGCGGAACAGGCGGTTCTCCGCCAGCTCATCCCGAAACTTCCGCAGATCCTGGTCGTTGCGGCAGCCGCAGAATTTCCCGGCGAAATGGTTGTAGAGCCACGTAGTGGTGTGCCGGTCCTCGCTCTCGGAAGCCATCAGCACGGCGTGGATGGCGCCCGTCGGCGCGAGGCTGGAGCGGGCGAGGTTCTCGTAAATCCGCCGCCACTTGGACGCCTCGGCATAGTAGAGCGAGTGGTGCAGCGTGATGAGATGGACCGGTTTGCCGTGGAGCCGGTTTCGCAGGAACGCGTGCGTGTTCTTCGCACTCTGGAAGACCTCATTGTAGTCGCCGCGGATGACCGTGACGTTGTCCGTGCATTGGCGGTGGATGCGCTCGCGGACGATGTCGAGCGCCGTCTGCTCCAGGTCGAGCAAGTAAAGCCCGCCGCCGGACGCCGATTGCACGATTCGGAACTGCGGCTCCGCGCTGGAGCCGATGGAGAGCGTTCGCAATGGCGTGGAGAGCGGCAGCGTTTTGCTGAGCGTGCGTAGAACTCTGGCCAGCGCCTCGCCGATGTCCACCTTGTCGTTGCTGTGGCGCGACCAGACCTTGTCCTCCGCCGACATTTCCAGGCCGCCGATGCGGATGCCGGCTTCGATTAGTTGCTTGCGTTCGGTGTTCATCGGAATGTGGAGGTCATGGGCCAGCCTTGCGAACGTCGTTGGTCGTGAAGCGGATGTAGGCGAAACATTCTGGAATGTGGGAGTCCCAGACCCGATGGGGCGTCCATACCCAGCCGCCGGAGTCTGTGGCCGGCGGCGGTGCCTTGTAGGTGTTGAAGCGGGAGAAATCCATGCGCCACACGTCGCCTTCCTTCGGCGGAAGCGCACGCTGGTCCGCTTTGGCCAACCAGGCCAGACCCTTCCACGGGAAGGCGAGTTCGACGTGCCAGCCGCGATCGGCGTCGGCGTCCTTGTTCACGGTGCCATCAACGGTGACGGCGGTTTTCTTGCCAGGAAAATGCCAATCGAACGCACCCAAGCGCCCGCCGCGCGGGTGGTTCTTGAAGTCCACGCCGTTGAAGGGAACCAGCTTGGACCGCTTGAATTCGCGGGCCTGGCTGAAGCCGCCCTTGTCGTAGGCATCATCCCAGATGAAGAAGACTTCGTAGGTGGTGTTGTAGCCGTTGATCTCGAACTCGTAATAGGCATCGCGCCCGGCGATGAAGAACTCCACGTCGTTGTCGTAGCAAATGGGAGAGTTGTTGGTGGTGAACTTGGCGTGGACTTGGGGTTCCTCCACCCAGTAGGCGACATAGAGGTTCTTGTCGTCCCACAGCACAGCGGCGTGTGTGGAGTGGAGTGCCGGCTGGCCGGAAAGGATGTCCACGAGGCGCGGGGAGCGCGGGGCGGCTTGCCAGGCGGCTTCGGTGAGGCGTCCGTCCACCTTGATCGGGGTTTTGATGTGGTAGGCGGTGTAGCGCGCAATCTCGCTTTCGGGGCAGGGAAACTTGGCCGTCTCCACCGCCGGCGCGGGAAGCGGGAGCAGCGTGGCGAGGAGGAGGGGGATTTGGGAAGAGCGGTTCACTATGGGAGTTGAGGGGGGGGTGGAGAAAGCGGCTATGGGAGACGTACGCTCTTCAGGGCATCGCGCCTTCTGGCGATGGCGCCGTGGTTGCATTTGGTCTTCAGGCATAACTGGCCTTGTTTGTTGCGCGAAGGATGTTGCCAAGAGGTCCGTGCTTGGTCAACGCGAATGCTGAAGCAGGTCAGGCAGGGGCCGCGGCGGATTCGCCACTATTTGGGGATGGGGTTACGCAGCCGGTGGCGGCGGCTGAACGCTTTACCCGGCGCTGCGAACCGGCGTGCCGGGGGATTTTATCTCCCTGCCGGCGCCCGACGTTCCCGCGGGTCCTAT
>CAINDV010000075.1 GCA_903847485.1 uncultured Verrucomicrobiota bacterium | reverse complement strand
TCCTCGAACTGGCGTGGCTGAGTGGACGGCTCTTTCAACTTGGCGGACACTTCCGCACGGATTCCAGGAAACTCAGGAGGAAACTGATCTTCACGGCGTAATTCACGTTCTCCGGCAACGCCCCCGCTGGCGGCCAGCGCCGTCCGTGCGCTCAACTGGGCGGAGGCGTAGTTTGGTTTCTTGCACGCTGGCAAGGGGTGGCCTCGCGGAGCGAGGCGTTGACGGTAGCCGTGGGCTTCAGCCCACGGGGTAACGCTGCGAGGATTCTTGCGTCGCGGAGCGACGCTTGAGCGATGGCCCGCTCAGGCATGCAGGCGTCGCTCCGCGACGCTGATCGCCCTGGCGACTATCCGTGGGCTGAAGCCCACGGCTACCGGCAGTAGTCGCTCCGCGACCGTAAGAAACTGAGATGCGCCCAGCTTGTCCCAACCGCTCAATACACCAGCACCAGCACCGCCGCCTGCTCCGCCGATTTCACAACGTCCTCGAACTGGCGCGGCTGGGTGGACGGCTCTTTCAGCTTGGCGGACACTTCCGGCACGGATTGATGGGGCGGTTAAATGGTTAAAGCGTGAAAGGTTAAATCGTGCTCCAACTCCGCTCGTTTTAACGATCTAACCCTTCACCTTTTAACCACCCTTGGCCGACACCACACCCACCACGTTGCCGCCGCTCAGCTAAGTTTCCTCGGTGGCCAACGTCACGCCCGTGCAAAAGGCGTTGCCCGATGCGCCAGGAGTACCGACGGAAATAGGCGGACTTGAACCATGCGGGGCCTCCGCCGGTTCATGATACTGGACTGAAACTCCGTCCGGGCTTTGCTTGTCCAAGGACGATCCGTGGTTAAGCAAGAGCGTGGTGCATGTTGCCACAATCACGACTTTGCTCCAAACGTTGGCAATCAAACCTTGTTCTTTCATGCTGTGTACCTTTCCGAGTGGTGCCCAAATGTTAATTTTGGGCCAACTAACTCCAGTGCCGCCCAGAAGGCGAAGCCAGCTCTCGATAGCGCGAAGCACAAGCCGCGTCAACGCAAACTTCACAAAAAATGACGCCACCGAAGCCAGCTCTTGACACCGAAACCTGCCTCCAGCAGCCTCAGCGCATGAACACATACCACGAGCAACGTTCCGTTTATCGGCTAGAATCAAAACGCCAAATCAAGTCCGGTAGGGCTGAGGTTTCACCCACTGGCATTCGCCAAAGGCTTGCCGCTTGGCTTGCTGCCGGGCTTCTGCTGGCAGCCTCACCGCCGGCTCTTGCTCAGTGCCCAGGCTGTGGCACCCAGGTCAATCCGTACGTCGTGGGCGAGACGTGGACGGCGGCCAACTCGCCCTACTGCGTGGTGAGCGACGTTTTCGTTGTGGGCCTAACCATCGAATCGAACGTCGTGGTTAAGTTCTGCAGCAACTACGTGTTCGAGGTGGCCGGGCAAATCCAGGTTAAGGGCACCTCCAATGCCCCGGTCCTCTTCACGCCACAAGACCCCGCGATAGGCTGGAAGGGTATCCTGTTCAGCGACGCCTTGCCCGGTTCGTTCTTCAACTATGCGATTATCGAAGGCTCGAAACAGAGCGGCGTCCGCATCAACAACACTCCTCCATCCTTCACGAATTGCATCATCCGCAACAACACAACGCCCGGGTTTGGCGGCGGCATTTATGGTGCATTATCTGGCAGCCCGTTGGTGATGCGGGGATGCCTCATAACTAACAATGTGGCCACAGATTACCAAGGTGGGGGCCTTTGGTTGAGCGGTTCCTCTACGCTTTCGAGATGCACAATTGCTGACAATAGAATCGAGTATGGTGGCAGCTATTCTACCATCGTGAGTCTCGGTGCGGGCATTTTCACTTCTGGCAATTGCTCCCTTCAGAACTGTGTAGTCACACGAAATGCCGCTAGCATCACATGGCGCGAAAGTGGAGGAGGAGTTTACCTCGCTGGAGGCTCGCTCCAAATGGCCAACTGCCTTGTGCTGACTAACGGCAACGGAAGTGTGTTCGGCTACGGCGGAGGCTTGAGCGCGGGTATCGCGAAAGCCTCAGTAGCGAATTGTATCTTTACTGGCAATGCACACTCTGCTGTCTTCGGCTCAGGCGGTGCGATTGCTTTTGTAAACTGCACCTTGGTTGCCAACCAACAGCAGGGACTGGATAGCAGTGGCGCTTCCATCGCCGTGAGCAATACCATCGTCTATTACAATAATGGTGGTGGGTCTCAGTTCGCCGACTTCCTAACAACGTTCGCATACAGCGATGTCCAGGGCGGTGTCCGTCCTGGCCCGGGTAACATCAGCTACAATCCGTCTTTCTGCCCGCTGAGCCAGGCCCTGATTCTTGGATCCCCATGTATTGACGCCGGCAATCCAGACCCGGCCTACAACGACGTCTGTCTCGACAACAGCTTTTGCACGACTTCTGCCCACGGAACGGTACGCAACGACATGGGCGCGTATGGCGGCCCCGGAGCGTGCAATTGGCTTGCCGGTGATGCTCCGGGCATCTTCACACAGCCGCAAAGCCAGTCGAGTTGCCTGGGCCAGACCGCCACCTTCACGGTCAC
>CAINDV010000074.1 GCA_903847485.1 uncultured Verrucomicrobiota bacterium | reverse complement strand
CTACAGGGTTCTGCAAGAGCCTCAAGGGAATGAAATTGGAGACCGGCGCGACGCCGGTCCTACGCCGTGGATACGGTTCGCCCCGCCCGTAGGACAGGCGTCGCGCCTGTCTCTAACATCATCCGGCCGGGGTTTCCCTCCCCGCCCGTCAGCCACAAGCAACGCTCCCCTTTGCCTGACTCCAGGGAGCTGCTTTCAACCCTGTAGGAGCCGACGTAATGAGGCTTGGTTCTCAGCGATTTCTCAGCCTCCTTACGTCGGCTCCTACAGGGTTCTGCAAGAGCCTCAAGGGGATGAAATTGGAGACCGGCGCGACGCCGGTCCTACGCCGTGGATACGGTTCGCCCCGCCCGTAGGACAGGCGTCGCGCCTGTCTCCATCATCTATCCCAGCCTTCACCAAAAGTTGGGCGTTCCCGCCAACCTCGATTCCTTCACCAAAACAGCTTCGTTTTGATGTTAGAAACAGGCGCGACGCCTGTTCTACTGGCTGGTGCCTGACCGCCCTCCTAGCCGTGCTGCTGCTTTGGGCACCATCCGCCCGCGCCGCCATCGTGGAACTGTCCCAAATCTCCGCTCCGTCCGGCATCGTCGCTCAGACCAGCAACCTGGATACTCCCGTCGCCGTCACCACCGTCACCGCCCCCGCCGTCAGCGGCAGTTATCGCTTCACCCACTGGACCATCAACGGCCTCCGCTATGACGACGACCTTGGCCGTTCCCAAAACCCCGTCGCCTTCACCCTCTACGAAGCGACGGTAGCCATCGCCCACTATCTGCCCGCCACCCAAGACACCGACGCCGACACACTGCCGGATTGGTATGAGACCGAGTATTACAGCAACCTCACCCAAACCGCCGCCTCCGACACCGACGGCGACGGCTACTCGCTCGCCGAGGAATACGCCCTTGGCTTTCATCCTCGCGTGTATGACGAGGTGGTGGCCGGCGGCTTGTCCCGCGTCCGGTCGTCCAGCGTGACCATGAACCTGGATTTGTCGCCCACTTATCGCCTTATCAGCAGTCCGCCCGGCTTCGTGTCCGTGAGTAACACGGTAGTCGCCGGCACGGTGGTCGCCACGGCCGACTTATGGGGCCAGGCTAACTCCGGCTACCGCTTCGCCTACTGGGAGCTGGACGGCGTGGCGCAAGCAGACACCTACGGCATCGCCGTCGGGAGCTTCAGCTTCGCGGTCAACAGTAACACGGTGGCCACCGCGCATTACTTCCCCGCCGCGCAAGACGCCGATGCCGACGGCGTCGCGGATTGGTTCGAGTATGTCTATTACGGCGGACTAACTCAGACCGGTGCCTCGGACACGGACGGCGACGGCTTCACGCTGGCGCAAGAGTTCGCCCAGAATACGGTGCCTACCTTGGCCGATGAGTTCGTGCCCGGCGGTATCTCCCGTGCCCGGGCGGCGGCCAGCACCACGATGGATCTTCAGCCTTTTGAGCGCCTGGAATACACGCTGGTGAACGGCGTGTTGAGCAATGTCTTCCGCGCCTTCAACGGCACCGGCGGTATGCCCTTCGGCGCGAACGCCGCGCCCGCCTTCGGCGATTGGGACGGCGACGGCGACTTGGACCTCTTCGTCGGCCAGGCCGGCGGCACGGTGCGGGTCTTTGAGAACCTCGGGACACGCTCGGCCATGAACTTGAGCGAACGCACGGCTAACTTCGCCAGCCTCGCCGCGACGTGGTCAGGGATAGGTTCGCCGGCCCCAGCCTTGGGCGATTGGAGCGGCGACGCCGGGCCGACTTAGCCGTGGGCGGCGCGGGCGGCACGGTGAACCTTTACCTCAATACCAGTCATGCGGCGCTGCCGGCTTGGCGGCCGGGCTGCGGGCGGTCGCCGGGGCGGACCGCCATGTCCGCGCTCCGGTTAGGAAAGCCGGCGTCCTGAAACGGGCTGCCGCCCGGCATCCCCGCCGACGTAAAATTTGCCGGTGAAATCTAGGCTTGCATTCCAACCCCAACAGGCGGAGAGTGCCGCTCGCCTGCGTCGCCCCCAAGGCTATGCTTGTGAAAACAGGCCGCCGCGCCGCTGTCGGCCCGATGATCGGGACGAGGCAGGCAAACTTAGAAAAGAGAAAATCGGATGCTAAAGAAACTGACGAAAAGACTCATAACGGACAGTAAGACAAACCGGCTGCCGCCCGGGGCCGGCCATGGCCCCGCCGGATGGCGCGGTGCGGCTGCGCTGTGCCTTCCCGAAACTCGTCGGCGAGGTCACCCGCGAGGGCCTCTGGCTCAATTCCACCGTCCCCCGGCGCGGCGGCCAGCCGCTTCCGCGTGGTGGCGGATCGCGTCGGACGCGAGGGCACGGAGCGGAGCGCCGGCATTTTTGCCGGCGTGGAGATTGGGCAGCCGACGATCTCGCCGACAAGAATGTCGGCGCTCCGCCCCGGCGTGGCTTCGCGCCAACACCCGCCTTTGGCTTTGACACGGGAGGCTCTTTGTTGTGAGCATGACTGTCACAACGACCTATAACTAACATGAACATCACCGTGCTTCGCACTCTTGTCCTGTCCGTCGCGCTGGCCGCCGCTTCCGCTTTCGGCCAAGCGCCGGGCATTATCAGCCACCAAGGCAAAGTCACCGTCGGGGGTAACAGCTTCACGGGCACCGGCTACTTCAAGTTCGCCCTGGTCAACGCCGCCGGCACCAGCACTTACTGGAGCAATGACGGCACTGCCAGCGGGGAACCCGCCACCGCCGTCTCACTCGCCGTCAGCCGGGGCATCTTCTCGGTGAACCTGGGCGACACCGCGCTGGCGAACATGACCACCATCCCGGCCAGCGTGTTTGCCAACAGCGCCGTCTATCTGCGCGTTTGGTTCAACGACGGCACCAATGGCTCGGTGCGGCTCAGCCCGGACCGCCGCGTCACCAGCGT
>CAINDV010000073.1 GCA_903847485.1 uncultured Verrucomicrobiota bacterium | reverse complement strand
CTGGGAGCGGGGGGAAAGAAACGCAAACAACATCAACCAACATGCATCTGAGAGTACCATATTCATTTCAGGACTTGACCTTTCTGCCTTCGACTTGCAGCCTTCAGCTTCCCGTGTCCGATATTTATCGGACATGACGGATTTCTCGAATCCGGGTAGATTGATGGGATGGCAGGACATAAACATGCCGTGCAAAACGGTCGCGGCGGCGGTTCCAAGTGTTTGGACAGCCGTCCGGGACCAGGCACTAGATCGAAATGAACAAACAAACAAAACACGAAAACAGCGGGTAAAAACGACAGGAGAACAGCAAATATGAAAATAGCATTATGAAAACAAACCATACTGAGAGAACAAACGGAGCCCTGAAACGGTGGTCCGTCGGTCTGGCACTGGCCGTGGGGCTGTTCGTCACCCCGGCTTCCGCCCAGCAGTTAATCTCGAACGGCAGCTTTGAGGTGGGTGACCCCGTTCCGGGGAGCTCGGGCCAGCTTGCAATAGCGGCTGGCGACACGGCCAACCTGCCAGGATGGACCGCCTCTACGGGCATGGGGTGGTACTTTAGGGCTACGGCCTGGGGTATGACCGCCCCAAACGGCGCGATGGTCTTTAACCTTTACGGCCAAACCGGCATATACACCCTCTCACAGAGTTTCGCGGTCACCGCCGGGAATACCTATACCGTGAGCTACTCCGAGCTTCGGCGGGGCGGTTCAGGCTATATGGACACGACTGTGAGTGTCGCATCCGGGACGGTTACCGGTGCCGCCGGAACGCCGGTGGCTGTTGATGCCGGCCCGGCCGCCAGCATCGTTCAGGCGACCGCTAAAAATGCTGCCTGGACGCTACACAGCTTCACGTTCACCCCGGACACCACGACGACGGCGACCATAACCTTCGGAAACCATTACACGGGCGTCAATGATGGTAACCACGGCGACAATGACGGCGTCTTCCTGGACAATGTCAGTGTCCTCGGGCCCGCCGTTTTGACCCCTACGACGACCACGCTGCACCGCCACACCGGCACGGTCACGCCTTCGAATCACGGCGATTCGCTGAGTTTTGATGTGAGCGTGAGCGGTTCCACTCCGACCGGCACCGTCGAACTGTTTGATGGCGGCGCTGGTGGGACGCTGATCGGTACCGGCACCCTCTCGGGTGGCACGTGCACCATCACCACCAGCGCGTTGGTGATCGGCACCCACGCGAATATCGTGGCCGTTTATGGCGGCGACCTCCTCTTTGCTGCCAGCACTTCCGCTCCCTTGAGCCCCGCCCAAGTCGTCAACGCGGGAGCTGCGGCGGCATTGCTGTTCACGACCCCGCCCAGTGATGGGACGCCCGGGGTGGCTTGGGCCACGCAGCCGACGGTGAAGGTGCTGGATGCGGCCGGCAACCTCGCGAACAGTAATGCATCCATCACACTTGCGATCACCGCTGGGACGCCAGCGATCGGGGGTCCGGGAACGTTGATGGGGACGAAGACCGTGACGGCGGTGAACGGCGTGGCCACCTTCAGCGGCCTGAAGATCGACACGGCTGGCGTAGGCTACCGTCTGACCGCGACGAGTACGGGGCTGACGCCGGCGGATAGCGCGTTGTTCACGATCTCGTCGGGGACCGTGCTCTACGACAGCACTGCTTGTAGCGGACAGTTCCCCAGGACCACACTGGACTTCACGCCGACAGACGGCCATGTTTACACGCTCTCGTACTCCTTGAACAATCCCGACGCCAGCCTGAACAACTGCCTCATTGGCTTCTCGCCTTACGCTCAAGCAGATAATACCTATGACGCCGGCAAGCTAATTGACGGCTTTTGGGTTTCCGGGACTTGGTTGGGGAGTGGTTCCGTGAGGAGGAATTACAACGGCGGCATCGTTGAGGTATCCTTTACTACTGCTGGATCCGGCAATGGATATTGG
>CAINDV010000072.1 GCA_903847485.1 uncultured Verrucomicrobiota bacterium | reverse complement strand
GTGCTGTTTGCTTTTGGAATCTCCCTGACCAACTTGACGCGAGCAGTCATGCCCTCGGCCCCGCAGCCAGGAATGTCCGGGATATACTCGAAGTCGTTCGGGTCGATTTTCTTCCGGATGCACTTCACCCGTTTTCCGTCCGTCAACATTCCAATCGTCGCCGTGTGCGTGGAAGCGAGGTAGGACTCGAGTTGGCGTTCAGCCTCTCTGAAATCGGTATCCGGTATTTCAAAAACCTTCGTTTCAAGGTAGAGGAACGTCCGCCGGTTCTCGTTTTTCAAGGAGATGTCCGCCTCTTTCTCACCCGACCCCATTTTGACCGACTCCTCAATGACGAGCCGCTCTCCGAGCCACTCCTTTGGATAATTGTAAACGTCGAGAAGTTGCTTCAGTGCCCATTGTCGCACGAACTCTTCAACGGTCTTTTCCGCACCATCGTAGGTGCCATGTTGGGTGAAGAACTCGCGCGCGCGGTTCTTCGCCTCCATCACATCGCCGTGGCTTTCAAAAAGCCATTGCTCTGGAGGAATAGTGTAAAAACATCCAATCTTTGACATGGGCTGAAACGCTCGCGTGCGAATCAGCCCTGTCTGGAGACTGCCTCTCGTGGGGTTCTTGGTGCCCGAAATACAAGTGGGACGCACTTACTTGCGTCCCACAACAGGCACCTAGGAGGGCCCACGAAGAAACGCTTTCGGCGCGCCCCGTGTGGGGCGCGCTTCAAGCGCGGCTCTTCGTCGAAATTTCCTAGGTTTCGTTGTGGACAGCAGCCGAAGCTACGCGAAATGAATTTGGTTAAATGTGTTTTCTGGCCGTTTTACTTTTCCGAACGCGGGGAGAGTAGCGGGAACGAAACGGCCGTGGCAAGCACGGGGATTTTCTGCCGCCCTTTCAGGGCTTGGAAATTTTGTGGACTGTTGACCCAGGGCGTCGCTCGCAGACTCGCTTTGCCCTGGGCTATTTTCTTTCGGGTTTTCAGCCCTTCCCAGCCAACCGCAACGCGGTTACGGCCCATCCGTTCCCGCCCGCGCCCATGACGGACTTTTGTTGCTATGCAACAAAGTTTTGCACGGGGCTATTTGAGGTTGAACGTGCGCAGTTGCCGGTTGGCCCCCCGGAGCACTTCCACCGCCGCCGCCAGCCAAGCCGCGCGCGCCGGCCGGTCGCACGTCTCGGATTCTCAGATGCCGGCCATCCGCAGGTGCAAATCCGCGCCGGCATCCATACCGGACCGATGCGCGTGGAGGAAGGGGATGTGTTCGGCGGCACCGTGAACTTCGCCGCCCGCGTGGTCGGAGCCGTCAAGGACGCGGAAATCTGGCTGAGCGACCGGGCGAAAGAGGTCATAGACCGGCTGGGAGCGGGCAAGCACAAGTATCTGAAGTGGGAGCGGCACGAGGGAGTGGGCATGGAGGGCTTCCCTGGGATGGGCGGTGGCCGGGTAATCGCCACGGTCCCATCCGCTGGACCGCGCGGCACAAGCCATCACGATTCCGTTCTGGGAAACCGGCCTCCAGTTCCTGGCGATGAGCTTCTGCTGGCAGCTTGACCAGTTCCACCGCAAGTGGTCGGCGGTGCATGTGCAAGCAGTGGCAAACGCGATCAAGCCGGGCCGGATTCCGTAGCGGCATCTCGGTAGAGCGCCGCTGACTGCCGCCGGGAAAAGATGGCGGCGCTCGGCCGAGACGCTGCTACGAGGACGGGGTTCCCGGACGTAACGCCGCTCAGGCTATGCCAGGGGGAACGGTTTGCGGAGCTTATCCAGCGGCCCCTTCTTCGTCGGCACTTTCGGGTCGAAAGCGGTTTTGCGCGCAAGTCCTTTCCACCGATGCCACCCATTGCTTGAACCGCGATCCGACCTGGCTGCGGTGCGGCAGCGGACGTTGACTTTGACGGTGGTTGCCGTATTTCAGTGCCATGCGGCTAGAGATTCGAGAGTTCATTGAACGAGCGCGGTTCCATGTGGCACCGGTGTTGGAGTTGTCCGGGATGTTGCCGCCCGATGATGCGGAGTTGGACGCCATGATCGAGGCGGCGGTGCGGGAGAGCGACCTGGACGTTTTTATGTTCGTAGTGATCGCGGCCCTGCACGGGGAGCGGAAACTGGACGCGCGGCATCTGGCGCGCGGGGCGGGCTTGATGCCGGAGGGGGTCTGGATTGGCGCGACGGCCTTCCGCATGGTGGGGGACGTGCCGGAATACTTGATGGATGCCCTGCGGCACAAACGGCTGGCGGATGATCTCGCGGCGCAGACCGTCTTCATCGTGGCGGCGTGGTGTCAGGAACGGCGTGGCGGCGTGCTGCCGGAGGGGTTGATCACGCTGGCGCGGCTGCAGGCGCGGGTGCCGCAGATGAGTTTCGAGGCCTACGCGCTGCTGCTGGCGGTGGCGTTGCAGACCCACGATGAAGGGCTGAAACAAATCATGCGGGCGCGGGGTGACCGGGTCGTGAAAATGCCGGATGGCGGCATCGCGTGTCCGGCCGGGGGGCAGGCCCTGAGCAAGGAGGAGTGGGAATTCCTTCAGGAGCAAGCCCGGGAACAGGGCCGGGTTTGCCTGGAGATTTACCATAAACCCATTCTGCAAACCGTGCCCGACAGGCCCAGCGGCCAGTTGAAGGCGGTGTTACCCCTGCGTCGGGCGGTGGTACGCATTGGGCGGAACGAGCCGTGCCCGTGCGGCAGCGGAAAGAAATACAAGCATTGCTGCGTGGAGAAGGACCACGAGCGCCTGCAGCATGCTTCGCCCGTGGCCGGACGGACGCAGGAGGAACTGGCGACGGAGGCGGAACCGCATCTTACGCCAATGTGGATCGGGCGGTGCGCCGCCCATGAGGTGGCCCGGTTCGATCCGAAGAAGATCGTGCCAGGGCTGCTGCCGGCGTATTTCGAGCGGCTGTGCCGGAGCAACCTGTTCGACCGCGCCACGGAGGCGTTCGAGCAAGTGGGGTATGCGGAGGCGCTGGCTGCCAACTGGGACGAGGTCGTCGCCTCTGCGACCCTGGAGGGCCGCCGGGATCTCCTGCGCCGCCTGGTGGACTTGAGAACCCACCCCGCCGTCGTAGAAGCGGGCTTGTTTCTGCCCGCCGCGTTGTTGCTGGCCGATGCGGAGCCGGCGAAGCTGGTGAAGCTCCTGGAGGCAGGAACCCTGAAGGCCCTGACCGAAGACCTGCACAAGCAGCAGGAATTTGCCGTGGGGCTGTTGCACACCCGCTTTCGGGCCTTGGGGATTCTAGCGGCCCGGGGGGTAATGCCGTTGCTTTCGCGCCCGGAGGCCTCTGTCGTTTTTGCACACTTGCTGCGGGCACGGGACCGTTTGAACCTTCCCCCGGATGACCCGTGCGCCGACCTCCTTGACCGGTTGTTTCTCGACATCCGGACCGAGGAGAGCAAGGACGCCGTCGCCTTGGGCGAGGCGCAACGGAAGCTGGGCGACAAGGTCAAGGAGGTAGGCCAGCTCAAGGAATCGCTGGACCGTTTGCAGCGGGACGTAGTCCGGCGGGAGAGGGCGGCGTCCGCACCGTTGGTGCCGTCCGTGCAGCCGGTCCTGGCGGCGGAAGACCCGGCCCTCAAGGAACTGCGCGGGAAAGTGGAGGTGCTGAAGTCCGCGCTGAAGGAGCGGCACAACGAACGAAACGAGTTGCGGCGGGAGTTGGAGAAGGCCCACACGGACCTGGAAGATCTGCGGCGGAAAGCGGTGCCGGCGGTCCCGTCCGGGACCGGTCAGGACACGGATGACGAGGAGGATTTACTGCTGCCGCAGGACACGCCTGACATCCACCCAGTGCGGATCATCGAGTTTCCGCGCCATTTTCAGGAGTCGCTGGCGAGTTTGCCGCGGTCGGTGGCGCGGGGGACGTTGACGATGCTGGGGCGCTTGGCCGCGGGCGAACCGGCGGCGTTTGTAGGGGCCGTCCGGCTGAAGGTGTGCCCGAGTATCATGCGGCAGCGGATCGGAATTGATTTTCGCCTGTTGTTCCGGCTGCTCCCGGAGCGCGTACAGGTGGTGGATTTGATTCCCCGGCAGGACTTGGAGCGGAAGATCAAGACGCTGGTGTAGAATGCCAAACCGTCTTCCAGTTCGTTCGGCGGCCAGCCCGTCCCGCGGCCCTGCGCGCCGTCGGCACCGAGTCGCACCCGGAGGCCCTGTTCCTTCTCCCGATCCAGACGGCAATAATTCCCCGGCACTCGCTCCAGGCTGGCTGCCGTGGCGACTCATGCCGCCGCGCCGGCGACACGACAAGTCTCCCCCGCGGCCTCTTCACCCGCGCTTGGCGGCGGAGTTTCACCGGTGCCCGCACCGGCCCCGAGCGCGCGCAGGCAGACTTGGACGAGGCTTGGGGAATCGCTGAACGCGGCCCCATGCCCTTGTTCCTGGCAGAGATCCACCGGCATCGAGCGCGTCTCTTAGGCACGCGGAACAGGGGGAACGCGGAGTGCGAAATGGAGGACCGGCGAGAATGCGAAGCGCCGCCGCGGGGCTTGGGAGAAGTCCCCTTGTTTAAGAAATCCAGCCGCCGCCGATCACCACGTCATCCTGGTAAAACACCGCCGCCTGTCCCGGCGTGATCGCCCGCTGCGGTTGATGCAACTTCACCTGGGCACGGGCTGGCCCAAGCAGCGTGATGGTGGCGGGCGTGCCGGGATGGTGGTAACGAATCTGGACCGTCGCTTCAAGGCTCGCTGGCGGTGCGTCGAAGGCAATCCAGTTGCAGTTCGCCACCGAAAACGTGTCGCCTTCCAGCGCGGCACCTTCTCCCACAACTACGCGATTGGCCACCGCGTCGAGTTCGATGACATAGAGCGGCTTGGGCGCGGAAAGGCCCAGCCCCTTGCGCTGGCCGATGGTGTAGAACTCGATGCCGTCATGGTGGCCCAGCACGCGTCCGTGCTGGTCCACGATCTCGCCGCGGTGCTTGTGCGCCAAGCCGACCTGTTGGAGAAAGCTCCGATAGCCGTTATCCGGCACAAAGCAGATTTCCATGCTCTCCTTCTTATCCGCGATCTTGAGCTGCGCCGCGCGGGCCACGGCCCGGGTGTCGCTCTTGGTGCGCTCGCCGAGGGGGAAGAGCGTGCGGGCCAGTTGCGCCTGCCGGAGCGAGAAGAGGAAATAGCTCTGGTCTTTGCGAGCGTCGCGGCCACGCTTGAGCAAGGTGCGCTGGCCGTCAGGGCTGGGTTCTGTGCGGGCGAAATGGCCGGTGGCAATGAACTGCGCGCCGAGTTGGTCCGCCCGGTCTAGGAGCGCGCCGAACTTGAGGTGCTGATTGCACATCACGCAAGGATTGGGTGTGCGTCCTGCGCGGTATTCGCTGGCAAAGTAGGTAATGACCCGCTGCTGAAAGCTCGCCGATTCATCTACGAGGTAAAAGGGAATGCCCAGCTTGTGGCACACGGCGCGGGCGTCGGTGACGGCCTGCGGCCCGCAGCATTTGTCCTCGGCGCGCGCTGAGCAATCCTGCGGCCAGAGCTTGAGCGTGATGCCGATGACATCGAATCCCTGGGCCTGGAGCAAGGCCGCCGCCGCGGAGGAATCTACTCCGCCGCTCATGCCGGTCACCACTCGTAGTCGCGCTGGCTTGTTCAAGAGCGGCGCAATATATGGTGGCATCCATCCGGCGCAAAGCCTGTGCCGCCGCCAGGGTGGTGAGAGGTACCAGTCGGCGATCGGTGCATCCCCAATTTGTCGGTTACTTCGGGGGACGCCGGGTGGGGGCACCCGGACTACAACAGCGAGCGCACGCCGCTGTAGGCCCGGTGCCCTCACCGAGCGTTCTTTGACACCGACAACTTGAGGATGCACTGGTCGGTGCACTGGTCGCCGCTTCGGACAGCAGGTTTCGCTTGGTTGCCAGGGCGGGGTTTGGTAAGTTGACGGCATGAAATTTACGTTCTTGTTCCCTATGACTCTGGCTGCAACTATCACGCTGGCGACGGCGGCGGACGTTGAACCGGGCTTCACGAGCCTGTTTGACGGCCAGTCTTTCGCCGGTTGGAAGAGGGCGACGGAAAACACCAACACCTGGCGCGTCGAAGACGGCGCGCTGGTCGCGCATGGCGATCGCTGCCACCTGTTCTACATGGGGGCGCTCCAACCGTTCACTAACTTCGTCCTGCGCGTGGATGTGCAGACCCAGCCGGGTGCCAATGGCGGCGTCTATTTCCACACCCGCTACCAGGAGACCGGGTGGCCCAAATTCGGTTTTGAGACCCAGGTGAACAACACCCACGGCGATTGGAAGAAGACCGGCAGCATTTACGACGTGATGAACGTGAAGGAATCGCCCGCTAAGGACAACCAGTGGTGGACGCAGGAAATCACTGTGCAGGGCCTTCATGTCACAGTGAAGGTGGACGGGAAGACCGTCGTGGATTACACTGAGCCGCCCAACACTCAGCCAGGCAAGGATTTCACCCGCAAGCTCGATTCTGGCACGTTCGCCCTCCAGGCCCACGACCCGAATAGCGTGGTGCGCTACAAGAACATCCGCGTCAAGCCGCTGAAGTAGCACGCGGACTGGCTGGCGTGGCGGCGAGCGAGGGCGCGGCCGGGCGGTTCTTCCTCGACCCGCCCGCCCACCACTACCTTCCGATCCTTTCTCTCTCAAACCTTTTATGGACGAACTGTTGAAAATCCTGCAGACCAACGCGTTGTTGTCGCACGAGGATCTCGCCCGGATGCTGGACTTACCGGCCGCCGAGGTGAACGCTCGCATTGCCGATTACGAGAAGCGCGGCGTCATCCGCGGCTACCAGGCGATCCTGAACGAGGACCAACTGGACCCGGACAAAGTCACCGCCGTCATCGAAGTCAAAGTCACGCCGCAGCGCGAAGGCGGCTTCAACATCATCGCGCAGCGCATCAGCCGCTTCCCCGAAGTGCGCTCGGCTTACCTGATGAGCGGCACCTACGACCTGCTGCTGTTTGTCGAAGGCCGCACGTTGCGCGAGGTGGCATCCTTTGTCAGTGAACGCCTGTCGCCGCTGGCAGGCGTCCTATCCACCTCCACCCATTTCATGCTGAAAACCTACAAGCGCCTCGGCGTCTTGATGCAACAGGAGACTTCAGATGAGCGCCTCACTGTCACTCCGTAACCGCATCAACGCCACGGTGCGCGACATTCCGCGCTCCGGCATCCGCGATTTCTTCGACATCGTCTCGACGATGAAAGACGTGATCAGCCTGGGCATCGGCGAGCCGGACTTCGACACTCCCTGGCACGTCCGCGAGTCCACCGTGTTCGCGCTGGAGCGGGGCGCGACGCATTACACGAGTAACTTCGGCTACCTGGAACTGCGCCAGGCGATCTCCGGTTACGTCCAGCAGAACTTCGCCGCCGACTACAACCCCGAAAACGAAGTGCTCATCACCGTCGGCGTTAGCGAGGCGCTGGACTTGGCGTTGCGGGCGCTCATCACTCCGGGCGACGAAGTGCTTTACCACGAGCCATGCTACGTCTCTTACCGTGCCACGATCCTCTTCGCGAACGGCGTGCCGCTGGCGGTCGAGACGAAGGCCACTAACGGCTTCCGCCTTACCCGCGCCATGCTGGAGGCGAAAGTGACGCCTAAGACGAAGGTCTTGATGCTGAATTTCCCTAACAACCCTACCGGTGCCGTCATGAGTCGGACGGACCTGGAAGACATCGCCACCTTCGCTTGCGAGCGAGATCTCATTGTCATTACCGACGAGATCTACGCCGAACTGACTTATGACACGCCGCACACCAGCATCGTGAGCCTGCCGGGCATGAGGGAGCGGACGATCTTCCTACACGGCTTCTCGAAGGCGTGGGCTATGACCGGCTTTCGCCTGGGCTACGCCTGCGGCCCGGCCGAGTTGGTCGAGGCCATGATGAAGATTCACCAATACACGATGCTCTGCGCCTCCTCGATGGGCCAAAAGGCCGCCACCGAAGCCCTTGCCCGCCCGGAGACGGACATCGGCGAAATGGTGGCGGAATACCGTCGCCGGCGGAACTACATCGCCGCGACCTTCGCGGACATGGGCCTCGAATGTCACCGTCCGCTCGGCGCGTTCTACGCTTTTCCCAGCGTGGCGAAGTTCAAGCTGCCGGCGAAGGAGTTCGCCATGCGCTTCCTGAAGGAGGAGAAGGTGGCCGTGGTGCCTGGAACCGCCTTCGGCGAATGTGGGGAAGGCTTCGTCCGCTGCGCCTACGCCACGAACATGGACAACATCAAGGAAGCCATGACGCGGCTGCGGCGGTTCATCGGGCGGCTCTAATTATATGGGATGCAAAACGCATCCACCCGCTATCCTTCCGATCTCCACGATTCGGAATGGCAATTACTCCAACCGCTGCTGCCTGCAGCCACCAACCGCGGTCGCCCCCGCGAACGCGATTTGCGCGAGATTCTCAACGGGATTTTATACCTTGCCCGCTCCGGCTGCGCTTGGCGGCTGCTCCCCAAGGAATTCGGCCCGTGGCCCACGGGGCATGACTATTATCGCCGCTGGCGGCAGCAGGGAGTCTGGGCCCAGATTATACACAGCGACATAATTACTTGCGGATGTATGCTGGAGGAAGTAAGGTTAGGTATGCGCCCGTTAACACTGTCCGCACCGGAGCACAGCCGCGCTGTGCTACAACAAGAGATCAACCGTCATCAGGACGCCCGCTACGAT
>CAINDV010000071.1 GCA_903847485.1 uncultured Verrucomicrobiota bacterium | reverse complement strand
CCCAGCCAGCGTCCTATGCCGGGCGCATAACTTACTGCAGCTATTCAACGCCACCCGCAAAATCGAAGCGGCGATCGCAGACACCAAAGTCATCACCGCCTATCACAAGGAGCTGGACCGGCGTGAAGCCAAAGCCAAAGCGGCGGGGCGCGCCTTTCCTAAAGCCCTCTATCTGGCCCTCTATCGGCCTACGGAGTTGAGTCTGCAGTTCCTCCGTTGGTTACAGTAACACCTCATGCAGGCGACTTGCTACCGGCCAGCCGTAGCCCTCCTACGCCCCCTTATGACGCAATATCTGTAGGCTTTCTATGGACAGGGTTCCCATCCGTGGTTGAACTGCTTTTCCAGGATCACCAGACCACCGTTTACGTCGTCATCGACCATCGCGCGCGCTCGACTGTGACGGCCACCCTGGGGGAAAACTTTCCGGGCGTCCTGGTCAGCGACTGTCTGGCCATTTACGAAGGCGTCAACCCGCACCAGCAAAAGTGCTATCGTCACCACTTCCGCGCCCTCGACCGGGCCGTCGAGCGTCAGCCGCAGCAGGCCAGTCCGTGGTTGGACTCCGTGCGCTTGCTCTTGCGCACCGCGATGATCTTGGCTCCGTTGCGTGCCGCCAGCGAGCCGGTCGCTTGGGCCTTGGTGCTGGTTGGGGCTGGAACGGCGCGCCCCTAGCCGGCCTAAGAATCCGTGCGCCACCGGCTGAGCCAGCAGCAAGATCATCTCTTTGAGTTCCTCAAGCATGACGGGGTCGACGCCACCAACCATCTGGCCGAACGCCAACTCCGTCCGGCCGTGATCGCCCGCAAGATTTCCTGTGGCAACAAGACCGCAAAGGCGGCCCGCGCTTTGGTCCTCCTCGCCAGCCTGGCCGCCACGGCCCGGCAGCGCGGCCGATCCTTTATCACTGACTGGACCGCCGCGCTGTCCAAGGGCCAGCCCAGTGGCTGAAAAAGGACGCTAAACACATACTGAAAACCGAGCAAACCCGAAATGGAATGGCGAGTTTGCCTGCGCGGAAAACCCCGGGGTCGTGCCAAGATTCCTGCCGCCGGACGGCAACGGCTTGCCAGGTGACCGGGGGCGGTGCCGTTAAAACAGCCAGTGAACGAGCCGCGACAACGCCTGCTCCAGATCTTCCGGCGTCACCCCCTCAGTAGGCACCCGCTCGTCACAGACATCCACCTGGAAATGGGGCACGATCTCCTGCGCGGCGCGGCGTTTGGCGAGCCGGATGACCACCGAACGGTCCCCATCCTTCAGCAGGAACGCCAACCGCGGAACCATGGTCCAAGTCAGGTTTTCGCTGTCAGTCACGAGGCGATATCTCAGCGCCCGCGCCGGAAACCGGCCCCAGCGGCGATCGCCCAGCTCCCGGAGCGTCTGAGTCACCATCGGTGTCAACGCCTTGAACTCGGCCTCCGTCTGCGTACGGGTACCCGCCGCCTCGGCCTCATTGCGCCGGCGTTGTTCCTGTAGCTCGTCAATCGCGTTCTTGATGCTCATTTACCCAATATGTCTGCTTTGCTCGATGTTCCAAAGGGCGGTCCCACCCCATCATCCGACGCCCGCAATCCGCGGAGCCATTGGTATCACATCACCCACCGTATGTCGAGCCGCATTCCCAGGCAGGGCGTGTAGTTTTCAAAACCGGACACATTCATCGGGGGCGATTGGCAAAAAGGAGCGCGGGTTTTTCTCTGGCCTCGGGCGGAGCCGCCCGCACGGAGTGCCGGCCCGTGGGATGCCGGCAGAGCACGACTTTGCTCCCGGGCAGTTTTCCGACGCGCAGCCGCTGTGGGCCGATGGGCACGCGGCCATCGGAGCCGATCTTGAGCGGCGTGCGCACGCTCCACACATGGCTCCACACATGGCACCACCAAGGGCAGCACGGGACGGGTCGCACCACCGAACGGTTTGCTTGCTTCGCCTGGTTCCCGGTCCGCTGTGGGATTTGGCGCAGTTTGCGATGGACTTCGTAGGCGTTGCGGTGCGAATTGGCGACGTGGATGTCTTCAATTTTTCGTTGGGGAAGTAGGCCGGCAGCCGGCCCTGCCAGAACTGGTGTTCACGTTCGCTTTGTCCTTTGGTCTGGGGCGTGGGGGGCGTAGCGCAGGCTCAGGTCATAGAACTTGAGGTCCCAGCCTAATTGCGTGAGGGCGTCAGGATCCTGGGTGAAGAAGTGGCTGTGGTAATTGACCTGGCAAAGCCGCTTCACCACCACCGCTCACAACCCAGACGCCGAAGCATGACCTTCGATCCCGTATGCCTCCGCGTTAAAGTGTGACGGAGGCGCAAAGGTGCCGGGCGGTCCCGACGCGGAAAACGGGAAACCGCCCGCGCGGAAGCATTTGCTACCCCGGGAAAATCTCTTTGGGTTACCCCGTATTTGTCCCACCCCTGGGCCTAAACTGCGCGCATGAATGAAACCATTGGCAGTCGCCACCGCGGCCATAAACTGGACGGCGATGGCAACTGCGGCGGAGCGCTCTGCGAATCAGCAAGTAAATATGGTGCTGCCCTTGCCAGCGCCGACGAATGTTGGCTTCGCCCGCATTGGCCGCGGGCCAGGGGCCGCACGGTGTTCTGTCTGGAGGTCCGGCAGAGTTCCGAACGCGAGAATAACCTTGTGCCAGGCCGCGGCTGGCTTTAGCCTGTCGGCGTTGACGCGGGATTCGAGGACAACCCGAGGACAACCTCCACGACATTTTTTCCCATGACATTTTTTGCGCACACGGCGGAGGATGAGGACGGCAGGCGGCTTTCGGATGAAGGCCGTTGGCGGCCGCGCCAAGACTCTCTTTGCGCTTTCTCCCTCTCCGCTTCGACCGGCGAACTCATCCCTGGCCAATCGCCCTTCAACGACTCCGATTGGTTCCGCAAGGACGACGACAGAAAACGCCGCGAACTCTACACTCTCGCTCTAGCCGCATGAACAAGAAATCTCTCACCGAGGCTGACATCCGCACCAAGTTCATCACGCCCGCACTGACCGGCCCCAATGGCGACAAGTGGAACGTGATGACCCAAATCCGCGAGGAGGTCTATTTCACCAAGGGGCGGGTCATCGTTCGCGGCAAAACTGTTAAACGCGGCGCAGCCAAAAAAGCTGACTACCTCCTCGACTACAAACCAAATCTTCCCCTTGCAGTTGTCGAAGCTAAGTGCTCTGGGCCGAAAGTTCGGTGACGTATTCTTGAACTCACGCAGCCAGCGTACACATGACATGATCGTCGAGTTTTGAAACCAACGCCTTTAACTCGACGCGCGTGAACTTCCATTCGAAGGGCTTCGCGATCTG
>CAINDV010000070.1 GCA_903847485.1 uncultured Verrucomicrobiota bacterium | reverse complement strand
GGGCGGCGAAGTAGTTACTGCGGGTTAGTTCGGGAACTAGGGGAAGGGCATGCGTTTGGAGGAAATCGCGGCCATTGGCGGAGGCTTGGCGGGCGCGCCAGACCCCGAGGAGGGCGAAGGTGAGGTCGTCTAAGCAGTGGCATGGGCGGGTAATATCCGCCGTTTCGAGCATGACTCTCAGGGGCGCGAAGAAGACGTCGGTGAGGAGTCGCGGCACCGCTTCCGGCGGGAGGGGAACGACGGTGTTATTAGTGGGCACGGTGGGTTTTAAGGCTTGGTTTTTAGCAGTATTGGACAGGTCCATAGCCTACGCGCAAACCCTTGTGGGGTAAAGCCTTTTCTGGCTTGGAGGCGGAATGATACGGGCGCACCTTAAGTCAAAGGGTGGTCGTTTGGGGACGCCCAGTAACCGCTTGGAGCGACGTTGCCGGCGCGGGCCAGGGGCCGGCGGAGCCGAGCTTGCCGCGCCGTTCCCATTACTCCCGCCGGGGCCTTAGTGGGCTGGCGGCTCCGACCGGCGAGCGGGGCGCGGTTAGGCCGGTTAGTTGACTTAGTAACTCACCGGTGGTGGCGCTTGGTTAGTGGGCGGCACGGGCGCAGTAAGTTGGTGAGTGCGATTAGTGTCGGGACGTGCGCCCATCGTGCCCGGTGCTCGCTGGAGCCTCACCTGGCCATGCGCCAAGCCACCGACAGATAGGGATAAGGGCCACATTTTCCGAGCACCCTGACAGCCTGTGAGAGCGCGCAGTAGGGCCAGGAGACGCCATGAAGTGGGAAATTCATAGACAGGGTTCCTCCGGGATATTCGCGGGCGGCTGGAGACAGGCCAGCAACTGGTCGAACCAGCGCCGCGAAATGAGGCTGCACCCCAGACACGGCACATCACTGATCGCCAGGAACGGCCCGCCCGGTTCGGGTAACGGCAGGTTGGAAAACACCGAGGCGTTGAACAGCGACCGCTCGATGACATGGTATGGCACCGAGCACGAATGCCCGTTGCGGCTCCACGACTCCGACCAGACCGGCTCCGTCTGCCGCACCTTGCCAAAGAAGCGCTCGGCCCACTCGGCGGTCTTGGGTCCGCCCGCGCGCAGGAACGTCTTGTAAGCGCATTGGCTGAGCATGTCATCGGCGGCGTTCTCGCCATACACCTCGTCGAGCGCCTCCTTGCCCTGCATTCCCAGCAGCACCGACGCACCCTTTGAGCGCCCGCGTCGCAACAAGTCATGGATGCAATCCACCTTCTCCATCGCGGGAAACTCGTCCAGCACAAACCAATGGCGTGGGTGGCGGCAGCCAGGGCGGCGTATAATTTCCTGGGTCAGCGCCTTGAGCAGCAGCGCATTGATGGGCCAAAGGCTGTCGCGCAACACCGGGTCATTGCTGAGCACCAGCACGCCCGGTTTCTTGAGGAATTCGTGGATGCGGAAGCGGCGTTGGTTGCGGCTGGAATGCCAGAGCGCGGCGACCGGCTCGAAGCGCACCAGCTTGGTGCCGAGCGAGGACAGCACGCCGAAAGCGTGTTTCTCATCGCTCAGGATGCGGCTGGCGATGACTTTGGCGCGGGCATGCTGCGCGGTGATGGCGCGAATGCGCTCCGGCGAGTCGAGGGCGCAGATAAGGTCGCGGAACTGCCAGTGCGAACCCGCCACCTGGTTGAGCGCCAGAATGACGGCATACAGCAGGTTCCGCGCGGAATCCGGGAGATAGGGCGCGGTGCTCATGTGTTCCGGCAGCACCAGCAGCGCGGCCAGATGCGCCAGCTTTCCCAGCGCTCCCGCGATGAAAAGGACCGCGCCACATTGGAACTGGCCAAACGATAGAAAATGACGATAATCCTCGGAATGCTTGGCCGCCACTCATTCAAAACTGACGAGAGCTTTCTCGAAAAGCTCGCCATCGGCGCTATTGGCGCCCGCGCCGTGTTCACCGAACTGGAGCGCCAGGGCCACAAACCCATCGAACTGGAGCGCGGCTCGATGGACTACAAGATTTGGAAGAACATCAAAATCAAACGGCTTCGCGTTCCGGACCTTCTCTGTCTCAACTGCGGTACTCGCGTAGAAGCCCGTGCCAAGACTCAACTTGAAATCAGCATGTCCCACTCGCTCTCGGACCCTCAGCGTGGCTGGGACAAGGGGTTGAACGACCGCGATGTCGTCGCGCTCTCCATCTGCGCCAAGACCGGCGAAGGCCCGACCGACTGGAAGGCGAACCCGCTGATTCAATTCGTCTCTGCGGCAGACTTACGAGAGGCTTTCGCCGAGAACAAAGTTGTCACGGAGAAGCCCAAAGGCGCGGGCGAAGGCTTCGAATTGCGCGTCACATGGCCCAGCGCTGTAGCCAGCAGCGACGGAGTAGTCAGTGCATTCACAGCCGAGCGGATCCAGTTCAAACGTGAACCCGACCAGCGGACAATTTCCCTCGCGCTGAGCAAGAAGAACGTCGTCCTCCAACCGCTAGTCAAGGTCGGCGACAAAATCCAGGCCGGGCAGATCATCGCTTCAGTCGTCTCCGTCGCTTCTGTATTGCCGTGCTCCGGCGCAGCCGCGCATTCCAACTTTATCGAGATGCTTGCCTCGCCTGCCGTGGCCGACCGCTACACCGCAGCCAAGGCTTTATCCCATCTCCACGACTTTGCCGCCTCCGCCTCCCTCGCGCAGCGGATGACCGACGACCGCGAGCACATCTACGTCCGCCTTGAAGCAGCAGCGGGAATCGCGCGAACAGGCGAATACGCGGGGATGAGTTTCATCAAGCAAACGCTACAGGGCCAATACCTGGAGCATCGCCTTGAAGCCGTCATCATCCTCGGGGAAATCCCGACCGACGACTCCCGCACCATGCTCACGACTGTCCTGCTCGACCAAGCCCAACACCCGGAAATTCGCGCCGGAGCCGCATGGGCCTTGGGCGAGCTACAGCAGCCATCCAGCGTGGACGCGCTGGTTCAAGTCTTCTTCGAACTGGCCGAGCCGATTCGCATCGAAGCTGCCAGAGCCTTGCGGAAGATCGCCGCTTTCACCGGTGCCAACGTCGCCGCCAAGCTCCCCGCCGCTCAAGACGAGCAACGGGCCGGCATCGCTTGGGCTGTCAGCCGTTCAGGCCGTGTCAAAGTTGACGAGCTTCTGCCGCTGCTGGTGGATGACGACGCCCGCCGCTGGGTTGCGTACATCGTCGGCACACAGGACCAGCAGACCTGCATCGGCCAGATCGAACAACTGCGCCGCCGCGACCCGGAGGTCTATTTCGCCGTTACCGTTCTGTGGAAGATTCTAGCGAGTTGGGTTTACGAGCTGGAGGAATATTGACATGCCCGCCGCGCTGCCTATTCCGCTTTATACGACCAAGTGCGGCCAAGCCTATGTCGGTGACTCGCTCGACCTGCTGCCACGCCTGCCCGCCGATTCCGTGGACTTGGTCATCACGTCGCCGCCGTTTGGGCTCCAACGCCAGAAGGAATACGGCAACGCGACCGAAGACGTCCATGTGGATTGGTTGCTCCAGTTTGCGGAACCTATCAAGCGCGTGCTCAGGCCGACAGGCAGCTTCGTGCTTGATCTAGGCGGTGCCTACCAAAGCGGCCGGCCCGTGCGCTCGCTCTATAATTTTCGCGTCATGCTTCGCCTGTGCGACGAACACGGCTTCCGGCTCGCTGAAGAATTTTTCTGGCACAACCCGGCCAAACTCCCGTCGCCCATCGAGTGGGTGAACAAGCGCAAAATCCGCGCGAAAGATTCCGTGAACACCGTCTGGTGGTTCGCGAAAACCGACTTCCCTAAAGCCGATGTTCGCCGCGTGCTTGCCCCCTATTCCGAGCGCATGAAGAAGCTGCTGGAAGATGCCGACAGCTTCTACCGCCCGAAACTGCGCCCATCCGGGCATGACATCAGCGCCAACTTCGCGAACAACAACGGCGGGGCCATCCCATCGAACCTCTTACAAATCCCGAACACCGAAAGCAATTCAGCCTACCAACGCCACTGCGCCACCGTGGGCATAAAGCCGCACCCGGCGCGGTTCCCTGAAAAGCTGCCGACCTTCTTCATCGAATTCCTCACCGAGCCCGGTGACACCGTGCTGGACATATTCGCCGGTTCCAACACTACCGGCCGCGCGGCGGAGAAACTTGACCGACGCTGGATGGCGTTCGAGAAGGACCGCACATATCTAGCCGCCTCCGCGTTCCGCTTCGTGGATGAACTGCCAATAGAAGACCTTGCTACGCTCTGGAGCCGACTGCACTCGGAGGACTTGCCGGTGGAGATGAACCGGCAGCAGCGGGAACTGGTTCTGAGGGAAAAGCCCGCGCCGTTTGCGGCCAAGCGGAATCGGAAATGGAAGGCCCAGTTTTCATGATCGCCAATGTTGCTGGCATTTGTTTCCTGCGAACTGAGAATCTGGTTGGGTCCTCGCAAGTCGTGTTGTTCGCCGTCCTGGACTTCAACTGATGCCCCCTTTAGCAATGGAAAACAAATCACAGAATCCCGCGCAGGCGGACTTGTTCGCCAGTGCGCCGTTCGCGTTCGGCCCTGGGTTCCTTCGCGATCACGCCGGCCACATCATGACTGAGCCACGCATCGCTGTCGTAGAACTGATCGCGAATGCCTACGATGCGGGTGCAACCCATGTGGACATCCGTTGGCCGGATCAAGCCGGCGGCGAATTTGAAATTGCGGACAACGGCACGGGGATGACGCTGGAGGAATTCAACCGCCGGTGGAAAACGCTCCGTTACAATCGTTCGATTGAGCAGGGAAGCGATGTCCAGTTCCCACCGGGAAGCCGCGCCGTTCCGCGCGCTGCCTTCGGCCAAAGCGGTAAGGGACGACACGGCGCATTCTGCTTCGCGGATGCCTACCAAGTCGAGACGTGGCGTGATGGCTCTACTGTCACGGCGAAAGTGGAACTGGTTGATGGAGGCATCGAGCCGTTCCATTGCTCGGTGGTCGAACAGGGCGAAAAACCCGGACACGGAACTCGGATATGTGCGACCGTCACGCGGAAGCTCACCTCCGAAGACAAGATCAGCGAGTGGGTAGGTTCGAAGTTTCTGGTCGATCCCGATTTCACCATCGTGCTCAACGGACAATGTTTGGCTTTGCTGGCACTGCCTGACCTGAAAACCACGGAATTGGACGCTTCTCCGTATGGCCTGATTCGCGTGCATCAAATCGAAGCACCGCAGCAAGACAGAACGACGCGTCTGCGAGGCATTACTTGGTGGGTGAACAGAAGAATGGTTGGCCAGCCATCTTGGTCAGGGCTCGAAGAGCAAGGAGCGATTCTGGACGGACGAACCGCAGCGGCCAAACGCGTGAGCTTCATTGTCGAAGCAGACTGCCTCAAGCCCGATGTGAAGCAGGATTGGTCTGACTTCCACGACTCCGAGCGATCCTTGGGCGTTCGAGGTATCGCGAAGAAGCACGTCATTCACGCATTGGATAGTTTGTTGTCCTCGACGCGGAAAGAAAGGAAGAAGGCCGTACTGGCTGAACATCGCAAGGCTTTGGGAGACCTCCCTGCTTTGTCCAGGAAGGTTGTCGGGACATTTATCGACGAGGTTCAGCAAAACTGTCCGAGCATTTCGGAGGGCGACCTTTCGAGAACTGTGGCGGTCCTGACAACGCTAGAGAGATCACGAGGCGGTTACGACCTGCTTGCGAGACTGGCTGCGTGTTCGCCGGACGACTTGGATACTTGGAATCGGCTAATGGGGGAATGGTCCGCCGGTAACGCCGAGATTGTGCTGAACGAACTGGGCAGGCGACTTAAGCTTATCAGCGACCTTGAGAAGTTGGTTCATGTTGCCACCACGGACGAGTTACATGACTTGCAGCCGTTGTTTGCACGAGGACTCTGGATGTTTGGCCCCGAACTGGAATCGGCAGAGTTTACTTCCAATCGCCGCATGACCACGGTCATCCGCACCCTCCTTGGCGGCACGGGAGAAGAGGTGGCAACCCAGCGTCCCGATTTCGTTGCCTTGCCGGATTGTTCGATTGGCATCTATTCGGCCGACGCCTACGACGACCAAGGCGAAGTGAACGGGATTCGAAAAGTCGTCATTGTCGAACTGAAGAAAGGAGGTTTTGCAGTCACCACCAAGGAAATCCGCCAGGGAGAGGATTACGCAATGGAGATTCAGAAGGCGAACCTCGTCCGCCCTGAAACCGTAGTCACGGTCTATGTTCTTGGTGCGACTTTGGCAGATCCGAAAGAGCGAGCGGTTGGGAACAACGTCAAGGTGGTTCCACTCGACTACTCGACTCTCTTGCGCCGCGCCCATGCTCGCACATTTAACCTACAGCGAAAGCTCATAGAAGCAGCGCCAGACGCCGAATTGGACCGAGAGGTGGAGGAAGTCGTCGCCCTACCTGAGCAAGAGGCGTTGTTTGCCTGAATAGGATGCCAATGGGCGGCGACGCCCTGCGCGTGACACCCGGACGGATTTGGCCGAGGACGCCTACCAGGAGACGCTCATCGCCCTCGCCACCCGCGCCGGGCAATGCCGTGCCCGGACAGAAGGTGAGGTCTGGCAATGGTGTTATCGGGTGGCGCGAAACAAAATAGCAGACCAATGGCGCCGTGCCGGTGACAGCGTCACGGTGTCGCTGGAGATCGAAGCGGTGCGGCGCGCAGTCGAGGCTTCGGGGGGCGAGGAGCGCATCGGCCACGACGAACGCGAGGAACTGGAGTACGCCATGGGGTTGCTGGCCGCGGTGAAACCGCTGTGTGTGGACTATCTCTGGGAGGCGTTCGCGCTGAACTCGACTTACGTGGAAATGGGCGCGCTGCACGGCCACAGCGCCAGCGCGATGCGCATGAAGGTCAACCGATGTTTGGCGCTGGTGCGCGAGCTGGTCCGAAAGAAAGTGAGGCCGAACCATGACGGATGACAAAGCCAGAACGGTGCGGGCGCTCCAAATGCTGGGGCAGCGCGTGCAGCACGGACTGCCCAAGCTGGCGCCGGTGAGCCAGGAATCTCTGGCCAAAGTGCGCGCGGCGGTGCGCCAGCAGTGGGAGGCGACGCATCGCGTCCAAGCACAATCGGAGGGCTCGCAGACCGTGTCCCCGCCCAAGAAGACCAAACAGCAACAGCAGAGCAAGTCGAAGTCGCAGGATCGGTCGCAGGACCACGGGCACAGTTATTGACGCGGGGCCGGCGCGAACGGCGACTAGGGGTGTGGCCAGCAAGCTTGCAGACAAGACAGCCTGCCTGCTTACTTGCCCGTTTGTTTGCCGGCTTGCCAGTCGGCACGTTGGCATGTTAGTCAGTAAGTAAGCTGGCAAGTAAGTAAGCGGCTTGCCGTTTCAGGGAGGGCAGGCATGGGCAGCATCATCGCGTTGACCAACCCGAAAGGGGGCGTGGGTAAGTCCACCGTCGCCGTGCATCTGGCGGCTTGGTGTTATCGGGAGGGCCGGCGCACGGTGCTCGTGGATGCCGATGCGCAAGGTGCCTCGTCACTCTGGCTGCAGGAGGAAGCGGAGCCAGCGATTCCTATCTCCAGGCTTCAGCCGCCGGATGAAATCCTCGACCAGGTGCCGCGTCTGTCATCTAAGTTTGACGTGTTAGAGCGTGGCACGCGCCGCCGCCGCAGCCAGGAACCAGGGAGACCCTGCCGGGTCCCGCCGCACTAACTAAGAGGGCCAAGCGGGTAGGGGAGTTCAACGACCAGAAGAACGCCCCGAAGCCAGACCGGGAGTCGGATTGGTCCATAGTATCCCGTGGTAAGACGCGAGTCTGGAAGAGGGTGAAGGGGCGAATCGGCTAACGAAGCACGCACAGGCGACCAGAGGCCGTAAGAATGACGGATTAACACTGGCCAACCTTCCTGCGGGCGATACACTGCGTGTTCGCTTGAAGAGCCCGGTGCGGGAATACTGCACGCCGGGATCTGTGAGGGGGCACCGGGCAACGGTGTCCCTACCTCGTCAACCATAGGTAGTCGAATGGGAAAAAGACCGCGGAAGAATAGGCACCCAGACCGCCGTGACAGCCAACCCCAATTAGGGTCGGCTGCCGGCCCGCCGGCCAACTCATCAAGCTGCAAGCCGGGACGCTTTCGCGGCTGGCGGGGATGGCTTCTGCGGTTGTCGCTCTTAGTCCTCTCCCCAATCTTATTCTTCAGTCTCCTGGAAGCGGGGTTGCGACTGGGAAGCTATGGTTATCCAACGGGATTCTTCCTGGGACCGGATGCCGGCGGCACTTACCAGACCAACTACCGCTTCGGCTGGCGGTTCTTCCCGCGGTCGCTGGCCCGGGATCCGCATCCGTGTGTTCTCTCCGCCAAGCCCGCCGGCTCGATCCGCATCTTTGTGCTGGGAAGTTCGGCCGCCATGGGCACGCCCGACCCGGCATTCAGCTTTTGTCGAATCCTCGAAGTCATGCTCCGCGAGCAGTATCCAGGCACACAGTTCGAAGTGGTCAATGCGGCGATGACGGCGATTAACTCGCACGCGGCTCTGGAGATCGCCCGTGACTGCGCGGCCCGCGAGCCAGACTTATTTGTCATCTACCTGGGCAACAACGAGGTGGTCGGGCCTTACGGTCCGGGCACTGTCTTCCAGCAATGGTCGCCAAGCCTGAGAATGGTTCGGCTCAGTCTCTGGGTGAAGGCGACGCGAGTCGGGCAGTTGCTCGGCGACGTCGTTGCTTACTGCCGTCGCAACCAAGGCACTCCAGGCTCCTGGCGCGGCATGGAGATGTTCCTGAACAACCCCGTAAGAGCCGATGACTCGCGACTGACTGCCGTTTATGACAACTATCGGCAAAACCTGACCGATGTCTGTGACCTCGCCCGGCGCGCTCGGGCCGGGGTGGTCCTTTCGACTGTGGCCGTGAACCTGCAAGACTGTTCGCCGCTGGCCTCGCTGCATCGGGCCAACCTGACTCCCGGAGACCTGGCGAAATGGGAGGCGACTTACCAAGCGGGGGGCGAGTTAGAAGCCAGCAACCGCTGGCAGGAGGCGTTCGCGCAGTATGACGCAGCGGCGAAGCTCGACGACCGCTTCGCTGAACTCCAGTTTCGTATGGGCCAGTGTCTGATGCAGGCCGGACGCTTGGCCGAGGCACGGGACCGCTTTGAGTTAGCCCGCGATCTGGATGTCCTGCGGTTCCGCGCTGACTCCCGCATCAATGCGACTATCCGTAAGGTGGCGGGTGAGCAACAGGCCGCTGGCGTTCGCTTGGTTGATGCGGAGCGGGTGCTGGCGGAAAGCGCCCCGAACTCAAGAGGCACTGCGGGCGGGGATCTCTTCTATGAGCACGTTCACCTGACCTTCGACGGAAACTACTCGCTCGCCCGGGCCGTTTTCGACCAAGTCTGCGCGGCCTTGCCGCAACTGACCGCGCTTCGCAAGCCAGGCGCAGTCCCAACGAGACAGCAATGCGCGGAATGGCTGGCACTAACTCCGTGGGACGATTACCAGTTAGCCGCCGATATGGTGGATATGACAGCCAAAGCACCCTTCACCAATCAGTTAAACCACCGCCTCCGCCAGACTACTGCGCGGCAGCGACGGGACGGTCTTCTCAGACTGGCCTCGACGCCACAAGCGAAGGTGGCGGCGGGGAGGACTTACGAGGCGGCACTCGCCAAAGCACCTGACGACTGGTGTTTGCATCAGCACTTCGGCAGGCTGGCGCTACAGTGGGGCCGACCCGACGTGGCCGTGGAGCACCTTCGTATTGCGGTCGAGAGGCTGCCCGGGAATGGTTCCTTGCACAATAACCTTGGCAACGCTCTGGCCGACCAAGGACAGGGTGACGCGGCCATGGCCCAGTTTCAAAAGGCCCTGGAAATCAATCCCGACGATGAGATGGCCCACTATAACCTCGGTAACGTGCTGGCTGGCCGCAGACAAGTTGACGCGGCCATTGCCCATTACCGGAAGGCCCTAACCATCAAGCCCGACTACGAACTGGCCCACTACAACCTCGGGAACGTGCTGGCTGGCCGTGGACAAGTTGACGAGGCTATCGCCCATTACCAGAAGGCGCTGGAAATCAAGCCCGACGACGCGGAAGCTCACAGCAACCTCGGGGTTGTGCTGGCCAGTCGCGGGCGGGTTGACGAGGCCATCGCCCATTTTGAAAAGGCACTGGAAATCAAGCCTGACGATGTCACTGTTCGTCGCAACCTTGAGGCCGCCCGGTCCAAGCGGTAATGAATGCTGCCGGGACCGGAACGACCCCGGGCCGTTGACTTAGAACAGGGTGTAAATGAGCGGAGCGGCCCCGGTCCCCCCGAGCAAGGTCAGTAAGCCAAACAGCAGGAGCAAGACGAGGATGGGGAGCAGCCACCATTTCCGGTTGTCCTTCACTAAGCCCCATAACTCGGCCAGGAAACCGCCGCGGTCTTGCTGGGCCGCGGCCTTCTCGAATTCGCGCTGCCGTTTGCTCATATAAGTATCCCGTGTTCCGACCTTCAGTATCGCCGAAAGTAACTGCGCAGATCAAGGTCGAATGACGAATGACGAAAGAATGACGAAGTCCGAAGCCCGAAACCCACTGGTCTGCGTGCCCCGCACAGGCCGGCTGAGTTCTTGGTTGGACTGGGCGAGAGACTTGGCCCAGAACCGAACCGACGGCGGCGCTTCGTCATTCGGTTTACTGGCTCCATTCGTCATTCGACTTCAGAGTTCGGGCTGAATAGATATGGGTGAAGTTAGACAGCGGCTCTCTTTTTGGCTTATAGCGCGGACAATCTTGTCCGCCGGTTGCGCGTGCCTGGCACCAAGCGGACAAGAATTTCTGCGCTCCAAGCCAAAGCCGAATTCTCTGCCCCACGGCGTCAGTGCCCGGTCTTCAGTTCGACGACGTCGTGCGGACCGGCTTCGCGCTGGCCGGCGGGGCTGACGCTGGTATAGCGCGCTTTGAGGCGGAGTTGCGGCAAGGTGGCGGAGCCGAGGTAGCCCATGCCGGATTGGATGCCGCCTATTAGTTGCGCCAGCACCCGATCCACTGAGCCAGAGACTTCCTTGAGCGCCTCGACGCCTTCCGCAGCGACTTTCTGCGCTGGATTTTTGCCGTGGCCGTAACGGGCGGCGGAGCCGGATTTCATCGCCGCCAAGCTGCCCATGCCGCGGTATTGCTTGTAGAGTTTGCCGCCAATTTCCATGACTTCGCCCGGCGCTTCGGTGCAACCAGCCACCAAGCCCCCGCACATCACGGCCTGCGCGAGAGTCAGTGCCTTGACGATGTCGCCCGATTTGGTGATACCGCCGTCGGCGATGATGGCTACACCTTTGGCCGCCGCCGCGCGGGTGCAGACGTAGAGCGCGGTTAGTTGGGGAATACCGACGCCAGCCACGATGCGCGTGGTGCAGATGGAGCCGGGGCCTTGCCCCACCTTGATGGCGCTGGCACCGCAGTCGGCAAGAAACTCCACACCGGCACTGCTGGTGACATTGCCGGCGATGATGGGCAGCTTGGGGAAGGCGTCGCGCAAGAACCGCACGGCGTCGCCCACGCCTTTGCTGTGGCCATGCGCGGTGGAGACGGCGATGGTGTCCACGCCGCGCTCCACGAGTGCCCCGACGTGGTTGAGGACGCGCTTGCGGTCCAGTTCGCCAAGGGCATTGCGGGTGGCGGAAACGGCCGCCCCGCAGACCAGGCGAAAATGGGCGTCGCGCGCCGGCTTGAATTGTGCCAGCCGTTCCTGCGTGATGCGCTCGACGTCGCTCATCGTGAAGAGGCCGCGCAAGTGATCGTGATCGTCCACGACGAGGAGTTTGTGAATGCCGGGATGTTCAGTGAAAAACTTGTCGGCCCGCGCAATAGGATTGGTGACGAGATCCTGTTCGTGAATAGTGTGAACCTGCTCCCGCGGTGTGAGGGCTTCGGCGACCTTGCGTTTGGCGTAGCGTTGCTTGACGACATGGCTGGGCAGCAAGCCGACTAGTTGGCCGTGACTGTCCACCACGGGGAAGGTGCTGAAGGAGAACCGGCTTTTCTCGATCAGGTCCAGCACGTCGCCGATCAACTGTTCGGGCGATACTTTCGCCGGTTCCTGGATCAGGCCGTGGATGTGTTTCTTGACGCGGCCGACTTCCTCGAGCTGCTCCTTGTCGGCCATGTTGTAATGGATAAGGCCGAGGCCGCCGTTGAGCGCCATGGCGATGGCCATGCGGGACTCAGTCACAGTGTCCATGTCGGCGGAGATGATGGGGATGTGCAACTCCAAGCCGTCCGCCAGGCGCGTCTCGAGTTGGGTATCGCGGGGCAAGACTTCCGAGTAGAGCGTCGCCAGCGTGACGTCGTCATAAGTCAACGCGGTCCCGGCGTGGGCGGGAAAGAAAGCGTCCGCCGGTTGATAGAACTGGTCGTCGAGCGCGTTGGAAATCTGGGTAGCTGCCATGCGTGAAGATGCCGCTGCGGGTGGTGCCCTGGCAAGCTGATTCGCGCCGGAGGCGGCGACGGCGGGCGCATCCGGGGACTGTCCCGTAGTGGCGCGGGCGTCCCCGCCTGCGACCATCCCGACAGGCGTCTCGCCTGTCGGTCCCGACGGCAACCGGGACGGTTGCCCGAACTTAGTCAGCCGAGGACGGCTGCCCCACTAATCGGGAGTGTCTGGTGCCAGCGCGAGGCGCTTAACGCCGGGTCGCAGCCGAAGAGGCGATGAGGCCACCACGAATGTTCTCAGAGGCAGCGGTCAGGCAGAGCAAATCAGAACCCCAAAAAATAATTGTTTGCATTCGGAACGCGATTGACGAATAGTTTTTCTGTCAGTAAAAAGCTCGCATGCAAACCGAACGAATTTTCTCCGGTTGTCCCCGCCGCATCGGCCAGGTGGTTGGCGAGGCCCGCAGTCAGGTTGGTCCCGGCGGCGGTTCACGCCGCGTCCTAGCCGGGAGAGGCGATGAGGCCGCCACGGGCGTTCCCGGAGGTGGCGGTCAGGAGGAGCAAAACAGACCCGCGAAAATATTTCTTGCATTCGGGACGTGGTTGAGGGAAAGTTCTTTTGTCATCTACAAACTCGAATGCCAACCGAACGGATTTTCTACGCCCATCGAATGGCGCACAAGGCGTGCTGGGGAAGCCTCGTGGCGGCCTCGAACTAGCAACGAACAAGCAATAACAGGACCTCGCGATCCATGAAACCACTCGCACCTTGGCTAAGGATTGAAGTTGTCGCTGCCCGAAGCTTCGCACTTTACAACGGCAGAAAAATGGTCTATCTGTGCGTCGCTGTCGTGGTGCCGAATTCGCAATCTCTGTAAATTTTATGAAAACTAGTCTTCACTCGCTGCCTAGCCGGACAACCTCCGGTTTCACGCTCATCGAACTCCTCGTCGTCATCGCGATCATTGCGATTCTGGCGGGCCTGCTGCTGCCGGCTTTGGCGGCCGCCAAGAAGAAGGCGCAGGGCATTCAGTGCCTGAACAACCATCGCCAGTTGGCCATTGCGTGGCGCATGTATGCGGAAGACAGCCTGGACGTGCTGACCTATGGAAGCACGTCCACCGGACAGAGCGCTCCGCCCGGGGGGACGGCTAATTGGCCGGACGATTATGCCTGGTCCGGCGCCCACATGGATGACTCAGGTGCCAATCGAGCCAACTGGGATGTGGCTTACGATATGGCGCGAAGGCCTTTGTGGACCTATGCCAAGAACCAAGCGCTTTACAAATGCCCGACCGACACCACCACCGTTCAGACCGCCGGCGGCGTCAAACCCCGAATCCTCACCATGTCCATAAACCTATACGTGGGCGGCTTCGCTCCCCAGGTAGGCAGGGATCCACTGCCCAACGGTACGGGCGGCGGCTGGGCGTTTGCTGATAATTTCATGATTTACCCCAAGCTTTCTCTGATCTCCGTCCCCTCAAAGATTTTCGTTTTCCTCGACATGCGGCCAGACCGTGTCAACTGGAGCAACTTCATGACGATCATGAGCGGCTATCCCAACGATTCGTCGAAGTACCAGTTAGGTGATCTCCCGGGAATGGCCCACGGCAAGGCCTGCGGCTTCTCGTTTGCCGATGGGCACTCCGAAATGCACAGGTGGCGCGATAGCCGCACCACTCCGCCCGTAGGACCCATTCAGCCAAACGCCCCCGAGTTTGCTTGCCCGGGCAACCAGGACGTGCAGTGGCTGCAAGACGTCAGCACCCGGCCGAAATAGCCCACACCCATCTAAACCATGATATAACACAAAGAGCTAAACTAGACTAAACTAAACTATGAAGACTCAAACTACGGTGACTCAAACTGTGAAGACTAGATCACTCCTTGCCGGAGCAGCTTTGGCGGCGTTCGTTGCCATTCCTCTGGCTCGCGCAGATTACGCATCCACCGTTCTGTCGCAAGGGCCGGTGGCATACTTCCGGCTGAATGAAACCCTCCAGCCGCCAGCCGCCACCGCCGCGGCCAACTCGGGCGGCTCGCTGGGGGCCGGTGCCAACGGCACTTACAACAGCTTCCCCACCAAGGGACTCCCCGGCCCCTTCGCGGGCAGTTCTGCGCTTGGGGTAGACGGTGTCAATCAATCGGTCACGAGTGGCTACCAAGCCGGATTGAATCCGGCCCAGTTTACCATTGAAGCTTGGGTCAATCCTGCCAGTGCTACCGTCTCTGGCGGTTTGCTTTGCGTCGCGGCCTCGATGTATTCGACCAGTCCCCGTCAGGGCTGGCTCCTCTACCAATCCGATGGCACCGCAGCGGGCGCCGCCGGGGTCGGATGGTATCTCCGCCTGTACAACACAAACACCACGGCGCAGTCCATCAGCTTGCTCGCCCCGCAAACGGTCACCCCCGGTACGTGGACCCACTTGGCCTTTAGCTTCGACGGCACGACCGCCAAGGCCTTTCTCAACGGGGCCTTGGTCAATAGCGGTGTTCCCACACCGAATCTTGCCGGGCTAAAGTTTATTCCCAATACCAGTGCTCAATATGCGATTGGTATGCGCAGTGATACCGGTTTTCCGTGGCCTGGCCAAGTTGCCGAAGTGGCCTACTATGGCAGCGCTGTCCCCAACGGTAATATTGCCAATCACTACACTGTGGCGACCACGACGCCGGCCAATTATGCGACGACCGTGCAGGCGGACTCTCCGCTGGTCTATTACCGCTTCCAGGAGTTTGACGTGCCGGCAGCCAACTCCAGTCTTGCCGGCAGCGCCCTCGACGGCCTGTACTTCTACGATGCCAAAGCGGGTGTGGCCGGGCCGCGCACGCCGGACTTCCCAGGCTTCGATGGAGCGAATAAAGCGACCGCCTTCGACAATGGTGGCGGAGTGGTGCGGATTCCGCCGCTCAACCTGAATACCAACACCGTGACGATTTCCTGCTGGGTCAACGTTACCAACGCCCAACAACTTGGAGCCGGTCTGGTCCTTCACGGCAGTGGCGCAAATGCCTGCGGCCTGACGATGGATCAGGTGGATAGTAGTCGTCTCGGTTTGGGTTACATTTGGAACGGTAGTACTTACGGGTGGAGCCCCTCGGACCCGGCGCTAGTCAGCCCGCCATTGCCACTCCTCCCCGACTCCGCTTGGGCCTATGCCGCGCTGGTCATCCGCCCGTTGCAGGCAGAGTTTTACCTTTGCGATGCCAACAATTTCGGGAATTGGGCGAGTGTCACGAATACCTTCCAAGTCAACCACGCCAACCAGGCGTTTGGGTCTGCCACGCTTGTCGGAGCGGCCGCGGGCTACACCGCCCCCGCCCGAACGCTCAAAGGTGCCGTTGACGAAGTGACAATCTTCAACCGCGCTTTGAACGCGGGCGAGCTTTATACCCAGTATGCCGCTGCGGTGGGCGGGGTGAAGCCCAGAATTTTTGCGGACCTGGTGGGACCGTCCGACTCCGTCGCGGTCGGCGATCCGATCGTGCTGACCGTGGATGCGGGCGGCACGCCGCCGCTCACCTTCATCTGGCATAGCACCTCTGGAGCACCCGATGTGGTCTCGACCAGCAACGTCCTGACCATTGCCAGCGCAGCTTTGAGTGACACGGGCGATTATGATGTCACCATCACAAACGCTACGGGCAGCGTTTCCAGCGGCCCAGTGCCTGTCACGGTCGTGAACCCCAGTGCGGTCGGCGTTGACCAACTGGTGGGCTTCCACAACCGAACGCTTTACAAAGGAGGCACCTTGCAATTGACGGTCGTCGCCCACGGTGGCGGACTCAAGTACAGGTGGTACAAGAATAACTCGCTCATCGCCTCTGCGTCCGCCTCGACGTTCACCATACCCGCTGTGACCAATAGCGACGCTGGCAGCTACTCGGTGGTCGTCAGCAATTCGTTCCCGTCCAGCGCCAGTAATGGCCCGGTCGTCATCACCATTCCGGTCGTCGCCAACACCAACAGCTACGAAGGCCAGATCATCGCCTCCGCGCCGGAAGCCTGGTGGCGACTGGACGAACCCGCCGGTTCGACGAATCTGTTCGACGGCATGGGACGCCATGATGGAGTCTATACCAACATGTATGGCACCAACTTGGCAGCGCCGGTTGCCTTGGGTGTGCCTGGCGCTTTGGTCGGGGACGCGAATACGGCCGCTTCATTCAGTGGCTCTCCCGGCCTTGGACTGATTCCCTATTCCCCGACCTTCAGCCCGGCGCAGCTAACCATTGAAGGTTGGGTGAGGACCACTGTGACGACTGAAACCATGTGTCCGTTCTCGAGCACCTACGGCACCAGCGGCGATGCTTGGTTGACCTACCAAGGCACGGCGGTGAGGGAGTGGAGTCCTGTCGGCAACGGCGCACGTGCTCCCCTCTACGACAACGGCCAAACTAATGCGGTAGTCGTTTACAACCAGTGGACGCACTTGGTAATGGTTTACGATCCCATCGCGTCCGCGGGTTTTCCGTGGACCTATTATATCAATGGCCGAAACGACACAGGGTATGGGTGGGAGGGTGTCGTCCCCAACTCGGGCGGGCCGTTTATCATCGGTGGCCGCGGCGTGAGCGCAACAACAATCGCCGATATGTTCTGGAAAGGACAGGTTGACGAGGTGACCCTTTATCAGCGGGCTCTCCCATCCACCGAAATCGCGGCCCATTACACCGCGCGTGGCGTGGAAATCCTCCCGCCGACGTTCAGCGGGCCGCTGCTTTCCCAGACCGTGACCACCGGCAAGAACATCAGCTTCAGCACCACAGTATTTGGAACTGCCCCGGCGCTGTACTGGTACAAGGGCACTCCGCAGGCCACTGCGCCGGTCGCTACGGGCACCAACGCCCTAAGGTTCAACCCCACGGCTCTGACCGACGCTGGCACCTACAGCCTCGTGGCATCAAACTCCTTGGGCATGGCGACCAACACGGCCAGTTTGACGGTTATCTCGCCAGTGAGCTATGCCAACGTGACCAACGATTTGGTTCTCCATCTCCGGTTTGACACCGACACGACGGATTCGTCCGGTCGCGGCAACGACGGCACTCCATCTAGTTCGCCAGCGCCGGCCTTTGTCCCCGGTATCATTGGTGCGCAGGCGCTGCAGTACACCACGACGTCGGTCACCAACCAGCCGGGAACCAACATCGCTGTCAGCAGCGCCAGCTACGTCGCTTTGGGCACGGTCGGTTCAGGCCCACCCGCCGACCTCCAGTTCGGCACCGGCACGAGCTTCAGCGTCAGCCTCTGGGTCAAATTACCCGCGAGTGCTCTGCCAGGTGATTTGCCTTTCATCGGTACAGCGACCAACGCGGCGAACAACCCGGGCTGGGTTTTGGCCCCGAGCTACAATGGGGGCGGCTGGCAGTGGGACCTCAGTGACGGCACCGGGACCAACATCGGGAACAATATTAACGTGAACGGCCCGGCTAATTCGATCAACGACGGTGCCTGGCACAACTTCGTGCTCACCGTGGACCGCATCGGCGCGGTGGCTGACAGTTACCTGGACGGAGTGCATACCGCGAGCAAGAGCCTCGCCGGCTTTGGCAGTATCAACAATAACAATTACTGGCCGATGGTGATTGGGCAGGACCCGACCTTTACCTACCCGTTCATCGCGGGGACTAACGCGAGTGCGCGTGACTTCGCGGCCTGGTTCCCGCCCAACACGGCTACCGTGGATGACATCGGCATCTGGAGACGGGCGCTGACGCCCTTGGAAGTGGCCCAGGTCTGCTCTGCCGGAAGCATCGGCGGCCGAAGCTTCGACACCGTCGCCCCGTTGTCTGTTACCATCACGGTGACCAGGTCCGGATCGAGCCTGACGCTCTCCTGGGCCACCGGCACTTTACTCGAGTCCGATACGCTGGGTGCCAGCGCCGTGTGGACGCCGGTTCCGGGCGCGTCTGCTCCGTCGTACACACTCACTCCGGGCAGCACTAACAAGTTCTACCGGGTGTTGGTCGAGTAACAGCTCATTGAGCTTCGGCTTGGGTAACCCCTTATGCGAGCGGCCGGGATGACCTCCTGGCCGCTTTTTCCATTACCTGCCTAGTGTCAAGCATAGCGCGAGGAACGTCGGCACGCCATTGATCATCTCCGACCGGTTCGGGAGCGTGGCGCGGGAGTCCTCCAGTGACGGAGCCACTTTCATTTACCTGACCCTCGGCAATCCGTCCGACCCGCGGTTCAGATCCATCGTCAACTTGTCGGTGGGTTACTGGGGCAAGATTCCGCACAACAGACTCGCCAGAATCGCGATGATCGCGATGACCACAAGGAGTTCGATCAAGGTGAATCCGTGACGGCGGGCCACGCGGCCCCGGCAACGTCCGGCATAGCTGGGGATGCTTGTTTCATGATAGTCGTTTGTGCTTGGTGTCTTAGAGCATGTTTGAAAAGTCGCCCAGCGGTAGGGCGAGGCTCCTGCCGAGCCTCAACGACAGCGGCAGTGCGACCTTGCCGAACGGCTCGGCAGGAGC
>CAINDV010000069.1 GCA_903847485.1 uncultured Verrucomicrobiota bacterium | reverse complement strand
GAGGGCTTCCACGGCCACCTTGGCCTTGAAGGCCCCGCTGTGTTTCTTCCGTTGTCGTTGCATCATAGTGTTACAGGTTGGTTTATGCTTTCTTATCGGTCACCCTCTAAACCACCTGTCCAGTTTTTGGGGAGCACTATAGTTTTGCGGCTCAACTGCTCTTTTTAGGTTGAAGAATTGATGGAGAGCTATTCGCCGCCTGCGCCAGCGGGTTTCGCCGCGAAGTCTCCGGCGGCCACCACCACAGGCTTCTTCGGGGCGATGTGCCGATACAACGCGGCGTTCACTTGATCCGTCGTCAGGGCCTTGCTCTTCTTCTCCAAGTCGGCCTGCCAAGCCATCGTCCGGCCGAGAGGGCGCAAACTGGCGAGCGAACCAGCCACAGCCGTGTCGCTGGAGCGCCCTACTTTCTACCCTTGCAGGAATCCTTGACGAGCCTTGTCCAGTTCGTCCGCAGTAACGCCCTCGCCCAGTAACCGCCCGAGTTCCTTGACGAGGGTGAAACAGTCCGGGCCAACGCGCTGCCCGGCGGTCAATCTGGTCGGTTCGCTTTTGGTTCAGCGAACGAATTCCAGCTTGGTGGGGGTGAACAGCCAATGACCGTCGGCATGCTTTCGCATGGCGGGCGAAACCAGGGTGGCTCTGGCGGGATGTCCGGACTGGTACCAGTTCACCGATGCGCGCTCCACCAGAGTGCCAGGCTCCACGTAGTAAGGGACTTTCCAAGGTCCATGCTCGGCGTTGATGACGAGTTGGCAGGCCGGGCTTTGCTTGAGCATGCACTTCAGGCAGGCGGTTTCCCCTCGGACGACGAAAGGCACCCGCCCCACCGCCTCCAGGCGTGCAGCGGCATAGACGGGTTGTCCGGTCGCGTTCGTCTGCACTGGCGTGGACTGCAACCAGCCGTTGACCCGTCGGGGAATCTCACACACGTTCAGACCGATCTGGTTACCACTTTCGACCACGACCGGATCCGGCCTCAGCAGGTAGATGGTCGGGGCCGCCAGCGTGCCCACCTGGATCGCCGACTGGCAATCGGGAGTCAGTTTCAACAGGCACGCGGCGCACTTGAGTTCACCGCTCACGGTGATGGTTTTGGCGGTTGGCGAGGCCGGGGCAACCGTACCGGTTGCGGACGTCGCGCGCGACTGATCAAGCCGGCTCAAGACCCAAGACAGTCCGCCCTTGGTCCTGATTTCGCCCCAAGCGGTTTCCCAAAGCCATTGGCCGTCGCTGCTCAACACGGTGGCTTCGCAACAGCCTTTGATCTGGCATTGCTGCTGCACGGCCGGTTCGCGCGGCGGAAAGCCTACTTTCGCCAAGACGAGGTTCTTGAGGGCGTAGTCCTTGAAACGCGGCTCCGTATAGACGCCTTGAATCAATGGGATGCAACCGGGGCAGTTATCCCGGCTATGATGCACGAGGAGCAGCTTCCTGGCGGCCTTGGCTTTGGCCTGCGCAACATCGAAATTGCTGTACCAATACAACTCGGTCGGTTCGTACACGAATTCATCGAGCTTACCCAGCAGGGCGTCGGCCCCGCCTCGCGGCCAAGGCAGTTCCAGCACAAGGCTGCCTTGGCGGCCCAAGGCCAACAGTTCGCAACTGCCGCTCACGCCAAGCTCTTGGACGAGCGGTTGGTAGGCCGATGGCGGCGGGCAGGCCAGAATTAGATTGGCCTTCGCGAAGTCTTGAAAGGGCTTGGAGGCGAGGAACTCGTTGCGGATTCTGGTGCAGTCGCCGCAGTCGTCAAGCCCGGCGGCCAATAACAGGGTTTTCCGCTCGACCCCGGCTCGGCGCTGCGCCTCAGACAGGTCACTCAACCACGTCAAGCCACCGACCGCCGGCAGGGCGGAAGCAGAAACCGTTAGCTCTGTCGCTGTCACTTGACCGGCAGGGGACAGAGACGCGGGCGGCGGTGCCGCCGAGCCTTGGCGCGGTGCCGTCTGAAGCACCCCGGCGGTGCCCCGCCACATTTGCCATCCCGCCCAGGTGCCAGCGAGGAGCACGATCGCCACAACCGCCGCAGCGACACCTACCCACAACTGTCTGCCTCCCGCTCGCGCCGGCGCGGCGACCGCGTCCACCCCGACTTCTTCGGTTGCGGATTCCCTGCGTGCCTCATCCTCAGCTCGAACGGATGGAGTCGGACACGCCGGGGCTGCTTTCGCCGCCATTGCGAGTGCCAGCCACTCTGCCACCGCACGGGCGCTCTGTGGACGTTGCTCAGGCAGCTTGGTCAGGCATGCCATGATCAATGCCACTACCTCCGGCGGCACCGGATTGTCCACCCCCAACTCCAGCAACCGTTCGTCCAACGCCGCCGCCTGCACGTTCAGCACCTGGTGCGTAATGTCTCTGCGATGGAACGGTGGCTTACCGGTTAGCAACTCGTAGAGCGTCACGCCCAAGGTGTAAAGGTCGTCGGTCGCGGTGGGGCGGTGCCCGGCCAACTGCTGCGGACTCATGTAGGCCAGTGTCCCGCCCGTGCTGCTACGCACCGACACCCGGCTCATTGAATCGCTCACCACCGCCGCAATCCCAAAGTCCGCGAGCTTCACCCGGCCCCGGCTGTCCAGCATCACGTTCGCCGGTTTCAAGTCCCGGTGAATCACGCCTTCGCCATGTGCGTACTCCAAGGCGGCGCACAACTGCTGCAACAGCGGCTGCAACTGCTCCCAGCTCAACACTTGCTGGGGCTGCTGCAACCGCCACGCGCTGAGCGTTGGCCCATCAACGTATTCCATCGAGAAGAAAGCCACGCCGTCGGGCTGCTGCTGGAAGCCGTGGATACGAATGATGTTGGTGTGCGTGAGCCGGTGGCTCACGGACGGTTTCCCGGCGCAGGTCGTTCAAGGCGACGGGATCGTGGCAGACTTCCGCCGGCAGGAACTTGAGCGCGACCTGTTCGTCCAGGCTGGTGTCCTGCGCCAGCTAGACGACGCCCATGCCCCCACGGCCCAGTTCGCGGATCAATGTGAACCGGCCGGGAATGACTTTGTCCTCCGCTCGCAGCGGTGGCCCGCTGCTCCGACCTGAACTTTGAAAGTCACCATTCATAATTGGTCGCCCAAAAACCTGTCACGTGCCGTCTGCAACGCGGATTGTCAAGCTAGAAGACTGATTGAGTAGGTCGAAACACACGGCATTTTCATATGCATCGGGAGTGGGCCCTAACCACAGGGCTCGCACTTTTTGCTAGACCCATCCCGTGTTTTCGAGTGAAATGGGCTGGGATGAAACCACTATCTGTTGCCTGCCCAGCCTTTACCGCTGACCCG
>CAINDV010000068.1 GCA_903847485.1 uncultured Verrucomicrobiota bacterium | reverse complement strand
CGTTGCCGCTGAAGGTGTAGGAACTGCTGTCGATCTGGATCGAGTCAAAGCGGGCATCGGCCGCAAAATCGTTGTTGGCGATGTAGGCAACGGCGCTCGCCGGGAAGACCAGCGTGTCTCCCGCAGCCGGGGTCGTCCCCCCCCAGTTGCCGGCGGTGGTCCAGTTGGCATTCCCGCCGGCCCCGGTCCAGGTGCGGGTCGCCGGCAAGGCCGTGACGATCTGACTCAGGGTGGCAGAGGTAGAGCCGCTGTAACTGCTGTCGCCCGCGTATTCGGCGGTGATGCTATGGGTGCCGGCGGTGAGAGCGCTGGTGCTGTAGGTGGCCGTGCCGCCGCTCAACGTGCCCGTGCCGAGCGTCGTGGCCCCGTCCTTGAACGTGACCGTGCCGCTGGCCGCGCTGGGGGAGACGGTGGAAGTGAAGGTCACGCTGGAGCCATAGGTGGACGGGTTCAGACTGGAAGCGAGCGTGGTGGTGGTGCTCTCCAGGCTGCTCGCCGTGATGACGGCATTGGTGGAAGCATTGCCGGTCGCGTCCAAGCCGCCGGCCATGAGCTGCCGATCCGCCGAGATTTGCGCGAAGGCGAACAACTCCCGCCCCGCCGCCAGCATGGATTCGGCGTACCAGGTGCCGTTGGTGCCGTCGGCGGTGTTGTAACTCACCACGTAGGGGCCTTGCGCGCCGCCGCCGACGTAGAGCGTGTTGCCTTTGGCCCAAAGCTGGCCGCCGGCGTGGCGGTAGTAGAGATACGGAAGCGCCGCCCACGAATCTCCCGCCGGGTCATAGACCCACACTTGCCGGCCATTGCCGGCGGTGTCCGCGCCGATGTAGAGCTGGCCATTTACCGCCGCCACCGAGGCGTTCATCAACTGCGCCGGCGCATTCGAGAGCGCGGTCCACCGGCTACCGGCGGCTGCCGCCGGGTCGTAGCGGAACGCCGTCGTGTCAAACTCCCCGCCGAAGGCGTAAATCTTCCCGTCCAAAACGGCGCAGCCCACGCCGCCGGGGTTCTTCGGCAGCGGGTCCGTGGCGAGCGTTTCCCAAGTCTCACTGGTCGTGTGAAACACCCGCACCGGGGCGTTGCTGAGGTCGCTGGCATCGCCGCCGATGAGATACAGGTCCGTGCCGAGTAACACCGCGCTGGCATGGGCCGTGTCCGCTGCCAGGCCGTTCGTGTCGGCGGTCCAGGTGGAAGTCAGCAGGTCATAGACCTGGATGGCCCGGGGCGATTCCTCGCCGCCGAGCAGGTAGAACTTCTGCCCCACCAGCGCGGACGCCGCGCCACTGACGGCCACCGGGAGCGAGGCAATATCCTGCCAGCCCGGCGGCACGACCTCTTCCAGCACGAACGGGAAATCCAGCCCCTGACCCAGCGTATTCGTCACCGCCTGCCAGTCGCCGTTGCGGAAGGCCAGCGCGTTGCCGGTGGCGGGGTTGTTCGTCGCGGCGGGCGGGCAGTACGGGCCGTTGGTGGTGATGCCAGACAGCATGAAGTCCAGCCAGTAAGTGCCCGCCGGCAGCGTCACGTCCACGTCGGCCACCACCTCCATGATCGCGCGCCGGGTGGAGTCCAGCTCATCCGGCAACACGCGGTAGGCATGGGTCCAGGCGGCGTTGGTCAGGCGGCCCGTCACGAGGTCACCCCAGACGACGGTGCTGGCAGGGTTCGTCGGGCAGCCATTCCAGATTTGCAAATAGACATTGGTGATGGTGCTGACGGTGCCGGCATAAGTCTGGTAGCCGTAAAGCGTCACCCGGCCCAAGTGCCAGCCGCCCGCCGGCACGGTGAAGTCATCCGCCAGCCGGTTGGTCTTGCGGACGTCGTTGTGCCAGCCGGTTGTGGCCAGCGTGTTGGTGCTGGATGCGGCGGGGTCTTGCACGACGCTGAGGTCCGCCCCGCCGTAGCCAGCGCCGAGGCCGGTGAGGAACTGGCCGTTTTGGTAAAGCTGTCCGCTGTGTGCCGGGTTGGCGAGGAGGGCCAGGCCGGTTAAGGCGGCGGAGCAGAGGCTCAAGGTTTTCATGTTTGTTTGAAGTTTGAAGTTCGGGGAAGGCGGCCAGTTCACGGGGCAAATGAGAGAACTGTCCAGCCGGGCTTGATGTTCGCCGTGCAAGCTATGTCCATCATTCCTGCAATGCCGAAGGCAGGTCCCATGGACGCGACACCAGTGATGTAGCACGGGGATTTCTTAAAGCCTACCGCCTTTACCCAATAGCGCGCCACGCTGATGCCGTTGGTCACGTAAATGCCGCTGGCGTAGTACGGGAAACTGGGGCTGATCTCCAAGCTCGCCGTGACTGCCCCGGCCGCCATGCATTTCGAGATCTGGAGGACGTCTTCAGAACATTGTCTCACGGCCACTGGCCGCGGGACGCTGTTGGTGGACGGCGTGACCGGCTGGGGTGCCTGGTCGAACTCCGGGTCGAGCGCGGTGCGGAACTGGGCGGTCTCGACATCCGCCACGAGGGTGTTGGTAGCGGCGCTGGCGGTGTGGCGGAAGGTCAGCCGGTAGTTTCCGGCGTAGCTCCGCGCCGAACCGGCCCGCTGGCTCACCGCCAGGGTGTAAGTGCCATCGGCGGGCAGCGTGGCCCGCAACTCCACCGGCACCAGGCTGCGGGCGCGCTTGAGCACCGTGACG
>CAINDV010000067.1 GCA_903847485.1 uncultured Verrucomicrobiota bacterium | reverse complement strand
TGTTACACCACGAGGCAAAATTATTGGTGGAGCCGGAGGGAGTTGCACCCTCACCATGTCCGGTTAAAAGCCGGGTGCCGGTCTGCTGTGGCTTCGACTCCAGGATTTTGTGGGCGAGAGAGACTTGCACCTCCACGGCTCACAGACTCTCGATCTGTGGGGTCTGCTATTCCCGCTAAACCACTCGCCCAAAATGGTGTTCCCGGCAGGAGTCTCACCTGCGACCCCAACCTTCGCACGGTCGCGCTCTGGTAAACTGAGCTACGGGAACATGGTGCTCCTGACCGGACTCCCACCGGCAACCTCAGCCTTCGGAGGGCTGCACTCTGGTAATTGAGTTACAGGAGCAAAATGGATTGGAGCCTCCCGCCGTTGCTGCCCCGGCCAGATTTCCTTACAAAAGAAATCCGCAGGCTGCTGCCAGGAGGCAAAATGGTCGCAGTCCCCAGTGCTGCCCTGGGCGCAGCGGGCGTATGAAACCTGCCTGAGCGTTGGCTCGACTGCGGAATTGGATCCCCCACCCAGAGTTGCACCGAACTGGCTCGCTTACCGAGCGAGCGCATCGCTGCCAATGCTTTGGGGGCCGTGAATGTGGCGTCCCTGACCGGTTTCGCTCCGGTGATCTCCGGCTTGAGAGGCCGGCGTGTTGGCTGGGCTACACTACAGGGACGGACTTCGCGCTTGCCTGTCTGGGCGGCGCTTTGGAAATTCACATCTGTGTTCGCATGAACGACGGCATTCCAATCCCGGCAGTTCAGACTCGCGCCTTATTGCGGGAACGCTACGACCACATGTGGTCCACGGCGATCGGCGTAATCCGGGCCGGATCAATCGAGTTAGACCCCATGCTGGCCGCCGGGCTGCCGGACCGCCGCCGGGGGCTGACGCTTATCATCCGGCCGTCGTTGGACGTGCGGCAACGCGTTGCCGCCTTTATAGACTCGTTGCGAGTGCTTGAACCGGAACAGCATTACTACACACCCACCGAACTTCATCTGACGGTTCTGTCGCTGTTCACGGCGACCGACCAACCGGAGCCTTTCCTCGCACGACGCAAGAACTACGTGGCCGCCGTGGCGGCGGCACTGAGGGGAATCGCACCCTTCCCGGTTGAATTCGTCGGCGTCACTGCGTCGTCCAGTGCCATCATGATACAAGGCTTCGCGGAAGGTGATGCGCTCAATACCCTACGCAACATTTTGCGACGGCAGCTTCAGGCTCTCGGCCTGGGCCATGAGCTCGACGGAAGGTATCGGTTGGAAACGGCGCATGTGACTATTGCCCGCTTTCGCAGTCGGCTGCGAGACGGGGCACGCCTCGCGCTGGCGCTCCAAGGCACCCGCACGCAAGCGTTCGGCGCGACCTGCGTCAGGAGCGTGAGCCTCGTGGAGAACGACTGGTATATGTCAAAAGGCGTCACCGAAACCCTGAAGCGCTTCCGCCTGATCCGTCCTGTTTAAGCCACAGCCCTAGGACTGCGTGGTAGTCGTGTGCTACCTTGGCGATCGAGCCGCGCCCCGAAGATGGTGTGCCCAGCCGGACTCTCACCGGCAACCTGACGCTTAGGAAGCGCCTGCTCTGTGCTTTGAGCTATGGGGACAAAGGATCAAACCCCTGGCCGGTCTCTTCCACCGGCTAAATCACCTCGCGCGGAGGCCGCTGGGGCTGCTTTGCGTTCAGGGGTTTGAAATTGCCGGAATCCCGACCGCGCCGGCCGAAAGAGATACAAGGGGGAGAATCAGAAGGCAGAGGCATCCTCGCCGGCGCGCGCACGGCGTTTGAGGAACCTCTCCACTATTCTTCAATCTGACTTCTTACCCCCTTGAAATGGTGGGCTGCCACGGGATCGCACCGTGTTCTCGCCGGTTAAGAGCCGGGACTTCACTGTCAAAGTTTGCAGCCCGAACGCGACGCGACGGCGGAGTTGAACCGCCACAACCAGGCCTGTGAAGTCCTGGCCGCCACCGGGATTTCGCGTCGCGGAAGAGTGTGAACTGCCGATCGTCATGGATTGGCCTGGTTGGAAAGTTGGTCGGCGTGTTTCGCTAGTGACGAATTTCCGTCCGTCGCTATGCTGGAAACATGATTACGACAAAAGCTCGATCTTACGCCATGCAGAGCGCGACTACCGCGCTTGCGCCTCACACCATTGACCGCCGCGAACCGACCCCCACGGACGTTGAGATGGAAATCCTCTACTGCGGCGTCTGCCACTCCGACCTGCACACCGCCCGAAACGAATGGCCCGGCACGCTGTATCCGTGCGTGCCCGGACACGAAATCGTAGGCCGCGTCACGCGCGTTGGCAGCAAGGTCACGAAGTGCAAGGTCGGTGACCTGAGCGCGGTTGGCTGCATGGTGGATTCCTGTCGTACGTGCGAGAACTGCAAGGCAGGGCTGGAACAATTTTGCCTCGCGTTCCCGGTCTTCACTTACAACGGCGTGGACAAGCACTTGGGCGGCCACACCTTTGGCGGCTACTCCACGAGCGTTGTGGTGGATGAGTCGTTCACGTTGCGGGTTCCCGCCGGCCTTGATCTGGCGGCCACGGCGCCGCTGCTCTGCGCCGGCATCACCACCTATTCTCCGATGCGGCATTGGAAGGCGGGACCCGGCAAGAAAGTCGGGGTCATTGGCCTCGGCGGCTTGGGACACATGGCGGTGAAGTTCGCCCACGCTTTCGGCGCGCACACGGTTCTCTTCACCACGTCACCCGGCAAGGTAGCCGACGGCCAGCGTCTGGGCGCGGATGAGGTCGTGATCTCCAAGGACGCCGCCGCGATGGCCAAGCACGCCTCCAGCTTCGACTTCATTCTCGACTGCGTCTCGGCGCAGCACGACATCAACACCTACTTGGCGCTCCTCAGATTGGACGGGACACTGGCGCTCGTGGGCGCGCCCGAACATCCGTTGCCAGTGGCAGCGTTCAGTTTGATTCTGCCCCGCCGCAACTTCGCCGGTTCCGCCATCGGTGGCATTCCCGAAACCCAGGAGATGCTCGACTTCTGCGCCAATCACAGGATCGTCTGTGACATCGAACTGATCCCCATGCAAAAGATCAACGAAGCGTGGGAACGCTTGGTCAAGCAGGACGTGAAATACCGCTTCGTCATCGACATGGCTTCGCTCAAAGGAAACTGAACTGGAGTCCCGTGCGGGAGTCGCACCCGCCTGCACGGTTTTGCAGACCGCTGCCTACGCTGCTCGGCCAACGGGACTGAAAAGGAAAGACGTGGGCGGGAGCTTGCGCTCCCGCCCACGTTGGCTGTGCCACCTCCGTGGCGTTTCTGAACGATCCGCTCAATGGCGGATGAAGTCCGCGATGACCGCCGGGGCGCTGGCGTCGAAGCCCACTACGTCCAACATGCCGCGGTCGTTCGGATCGGCGAGGGTGAAGCCGTTGGAGGTCATGCCGACCACTACCGCCTTCGCATCCCCGACGAACTCGCTGCGATACTGACGCAACGCCTGCGTTGGGTGGATGTTGCCGGCCCACGTCTCGCTGTCCGTGTAAGTGATGAAGGCCGACACGTTCACCTCGTTCTCGCTGGCCCAGATCATCGGCAGGGCACAGTTGGTGCCCTCGAACGGCAGGTTGCTTATGCGCTTCACCACGTCGTCCAGACGCATCCGCGGCGAGATGTTCAGCGGCGTGAACCGGCTGGAGAAACCCATGATGTGGTATTCCTCTTCCGTCGCCGCCGTCACCAACGCCATCGCCGCGCTGGCTTCACGCGGAGTCAGGCACGAACCCGCCACCGCGCCGCCGCCCATCGAACCGCTGACGTCCAGCGCCAGGAGCACTGGCTTGCCGCACGGTTCGACGTTGCTGAACGTCGCGTAGAACGCTGCGTCCAGGGCATCAATGATCTTCGGCACCGGCTGCCAGGTGAGCGAACCCTTGTCGCCCTTGCCCTGCGCATAGACCTTCTGAGCGATGAGCACTGTCAGCGGGTGGATGCGGGCGCGCTTGAGCGCCTTCTCGTCGCCCAGCTTGCGGACAATCAACTTGGCCGCGTCGCTGAACGGCTGAACGAGGCCGAGGTTCGTCATCTTGCCGAGGTTACGGATCATGGCCGTCATCGGCATGTGCGCGAGCAAAGCGTCCCAGACTTCGGGCTCGTTGAGCCATTGCGTCGGTATGGCTTCGCGCGGCAGGTCATGCTCGGTGATAAGCTTCACAATCTCGTCCTTGCTCGATGCCTTCTTGGCCTGCTCAAACGCTTCGATGAGCTTCGGCAGTTCGCCAACCGCGCCATACGTGGTGACTCGGTCTTCGCCGCGAACCTTGCGTTTCACTACGCGTTCGCCAAGCCCGTTCGCGCCGGAGAGAGTCCAGCGGAAGACGGCTTCGTGATCGCGGCTTGGCGCTTTCGGATGAGCAAGGCGAAGCAAATCGCCGTGCGACCAGCGGTCGCGCTGCTGATACTTAACAACCTGGAAAGCCAGGTCGTCGGCCTCGCGGCTGACATACCAGCGGCCCACCGCGTTGCGCAGACCGCGGCCCCAACCGCGCAGAGCATTCACATACTCCGCGAAGTGGAACAGGTGTGTGCCGATGCGGCAGACCTTGCCGAGGTTCTGGAACGCGAGCGCCTTGGCTTCGGCGTTGCCGTGCGCGGCCACCAACGCGAGGGCGAAGATGGCCGGATCGTTCTTCGGCGCGCGACCCCTGTCACTGATCTCGACGATGCGGTTCACGGCGCGCACGCCGTCCGCCTGGATGCAGCGGACGAGGGCGTCGTGGTTCTGCTTCACAAGATCGCGTTCGCCGATGTAGTAGGCGCCGCCCTCGGCGCCGAGGATCAGGAAGCGGTCGAGGCGGGTCCAGTCATCCACTTCCCATGTGAAACCTCCGGCGGAGTTGGGCACCTGGGTCGAGCCGGAAATCGGCTGCGACTGCGGAGTGATGCGGCGGTTCAAGAGACGAGCGTAGTTGATGGCCATGATGGCCTCCTTTCGTGTGCTGTGTGCCGCCAACTCTCGGCACGGGTGGTTTTGTGAACTGCGGACAAGTTGGTGAACGTGGGGTTAGCGATATGGTTGATAACCCATGTTCTTCGGCCCGCAGAAAGGGTGATGGGCAAGGGACTGCCGTGGAATTACTCCTTTCGGAGGCTGCTCTACCACTGAGCTACCGCTGCTTGCGCAACGAGGCGGATTCGAACCGCCGACTAACGATAACCCACGAACTTCGGCCCATCGAAATTGAGCGGGCAAGAGGACGACCGTGGAATTGCCCGGCGTGCTTGCGTTACACCACCGCCGCCGGAGCGGCGGAGCGGAATTGAACCGCTACTGCCGGGTCCCGATAACCCACGCTCTACGGCCCGCTGAAAGAACCGACGGATAAGAATCGAACTGGGAGTTGACGTGCTCTACCGCTGAGCTACCCCGGCATCTGGAGCCGGAGGCCGGATTCGAACCGGCGACCACGCGCGGTGCAAGCGATAACCCAATCCTGCGACCCGTCGAAAGGGAAAACCGTTGAGTA
>CAINDV010000066.1 GCA_903847485.1 uncultured Verrucomicrobiota bacterium | reverse complement strand
TCGGTTGTGGGTCAACCGGTTGGTGCGCGCCGAAGTGGATTTGGTGGCCAATCGAATCCGCTGCTATCGCCTGCGCCGACACGCACCTCAGGAGCAACCACTGGTAAAAACTTTCAAGTATGTGTTTCCGCACAAGCCCTTTCATCCCGCCTGACCAACATCAGATGGCACGTCGTTCTTGGCACTTCCCCTGACCAACATCAGATGGCACTTGCCCTGTGACTGGTAATCACCTGCACTTCGAACCGCAGGTTAGTCCGCTCGACGCCGCCCTCGAAGAGTTGGAGTTCGCGGCCCGTTTCGTCTTTGAAAAACTTAAGAATCTCCTCTTTCACGTCCGGCTTGGCCGTGGCGGTGAAGCAGGCGATTGGCGGAATTTCGCCGCCGTTCTTCGCCGAGAATTCTCGTATGAACCGGCCCGCGTAGAGATAGTCCGGGCGGAAGTCATGACCCCACTTCGAGAGACAGTGCGCCTCGTCGAACACCCAGCAGCCGATCTCGCGCTGGGAGATGGCTTCGCGGAAGGACTTGTTCCGCAATTGCTCCGGCGAGACATAGAGCAGCGCCACATCGCCAAGCTTAATGCGCCGCAACACATCGCCGCGCTCCGGTTGCGTGAGCAGGCCGTAAAGCGCGGCGGCGAAGGGCGTGCCGGTGCGGCGGATAAGTCCGTCCACCTGATCCTTCATCAGCGCCTGGAGCGGCGAGAAAACGATGGTGAGTGCGCCGCGCCGGTAATTGCGGACCAAGGCCGGGAGTTGGAAGCACAGTGACTTACCGCCGCCGGTGGGCATGATGGCGAGCAGTGATTCGCCGCGCAGGCCGGCTTCGACGATGTCGCGCTGAAGGCTCCCGCCGGTGGCGTTCGCCGGGGTGGGGCGAAAGTCCGGCAAGTTGAAAAAGGAATGTAACTGCTTGCCGGCATTGTGGGTTCGCCGGCAATAGGCGCAGTCCGGCGAAGCGCACGGCACTTCCCGCCAGCGCCGGATCAATCGCCCGGTCAATGGATGTTTCAGGCGAACCCACGGCGGCAGCACGGAGTTAGAGCCAGCCACGCGCAGCCAGGTTAGTGCGTAAGCCAGCGCGTGCCGCTGGGCGGCCGTCTGCACGAGTGACTCATCCACCGGCACACTGTCGCAGGCGAAGCGGGCGAACAACTGATGACACATTGCCAATACGCCGGGAGGAATCCGGCCCGGCTGCTGACAACCTTTTGTCGCATCTGCAACCAAAGGTTGTCCAGAGGATCCGGCCACAGCGGGGACGGCAAAAGCGTCCAGTGCATGGAAGAAGCGAGTCATCCCCTGGGCGAGCGTGTCGGTTTCACCCTCCGGCGTCGTGAGCAAGAAACGGAGCAGCGCAAACAACCCCGGCTCCGTCTGGCGCAGTCCATCGAACGAGCGGAACTCATCGCCAAACAGCACCGCCGCCTGGCGCGCGTCGGCCACCGGATCATTCACACTCTCGCGGGCAAGCTTGTAATCCTTCACCAGCCGGTGATAGGGATTCTCCGGGAAAGCCAGCGGCGAAAGCACCAAGGTGTCAATCACCGGCAACGAAAGCAGTGGATGCTGGGGCACTTCTTCCCGCAGCACTGCCAGGTCGTGGCGGACGAGGTTGTGTCCCAGCACGCACGACGCGGCGCTGCTGAACCGGGCTAGATCCTCCCAGACGGCTGCCGTCACGCCAGAACCCGAGCGCGCGAGTGTCTGGTCACCGAGCACGGCACCGACCTTGAGAAGCTTGCCGGTGTGAGTCACTTCCAAGTCCAGCAACAGGGCATGGCGCAGAAGAGCAGACAGTTCGTCCTGTTGCCCCGGCGCACTGTGGTGTGGTTGCAGTTCCATGCCGTCGCCTAGAGGCTACCAGAGCAGCCGCCGGATTGTCCAACCCTGAGCACACTGCCTGGCCTCGGAACCCAACTCTCTCGGCGCGCACGCTGGCGGCCGTGTGACGGGCAGCCATTGCACCGCGTCATTCCCCGGCGTCCGGCTTACCTTGCCCGATGGAATGGCGAAGAGTTATAGCTCAAGGGCAGTGGGGTCACACCCTGTGGCAACCGCCAACCGCCGTGGTTGTCGCGCCGCCAAACCTGCCTGCAAAACCAAGCGACCGTCCAAGCGAACGACCTTGAAGCGGTCGTTACGACAGCCCGTGACCGTGACTGCAGTCGCGCCTTAGGCGGCCAACCAGCGGCAGGCGGACGCTCTTCCAACGCGCGGCTGAGGGCCTCCGCGCTCCGCGCCGGGCCACGGCTGGACGGTGAAAAATCTTTTGGCTTGGACGGTTTTTGTCCCACCCCTGCTGCCATGCTGTGGGCAAATGATGAACACAAACACAGTCATAAACGTCACGCGGCAACTGGAATTCTCATTAGACCGCAGGGCTGGCCACCAACCTGCCCGGCGCGCGCCGCAGCGGATCAGCCGCGCTGAATGGTGGTTCCGGCAGATGCGCCGGGCCGTCAACGAAGCCCTCGACTGGTCCGCCACGCCGCCCGCGCCGGCGGAGCAGCCCTGGCTGCTGCCAGCGCGCCGGCCGCAGGTGGCCTGAAGCGCCCCGTCCTCACGGGTCCGGCGGCAGCGGGAGCTTGCTGAGCAGCGCCTTTTCCTCCGGCAGCAGCGACCCAGTCCTGGCCAGGTCAGCGAAGGTTTTCGCCTCCTTGGTCCGGCCAGACTCCGCGAGCAGCACGGCGTAGTAGAGCGCCACAGATGGCCGGCGAAGCTGGTCGGGCGAGAGCTGTTCCAAGGCCGCCAGCCCCTCCTGGGTCTTCCCCAGTCTGTGCAACGAAAAGGCGTAGGTGGTGGCGATGACCGGATCAGCGGGGTGCTCGCGGCGCAGGGCTAGGGCGGTTTCATGGGCCTCCGCGGAGCTTTGGTTCAAGAGCAGGCTGCTGGCGGCGAAGTTGTTGCGCAGAACGAAATTCGTGGCTTCGTACGCCAGGGCGGCGGCGTAAACCTTGTTCAAGCCGCGGGTGTTGCCCGTGCTCTGATAAAGGCTGTCCAAGTCGCGCAACGCCCATCGCTCCCGTGGGAAGCGGGCGGCGATGGCCCAGAGCAAATCCGCCTGCTCCGCCGTGCGTCCCCATTGCCGGGCGAGCGTGAGCAAGGCCGTCATTGCCCCCAGCCGGTCGCTGGCGGCCTGGGCGGCACGGCGCCAACAGTTGTCGGCGGTCGCCGCTTCCTGGAGCTGCCAGCCGACGCGGGCCAGGAGAGCCTGACGGAGAAACTCCATTTCTCCCCACGGCGGCTCCTTGAGAAACTCCTCCGCTTCGGGCCACGCTTGCATCGCCAGCAAGCAATCCGCGATAGCCAGTGGGCCGGGCGGTTGCGTTTGCACGCCGACGGGCAGACTGCGCCACCAGGCCAGCGCCGCCGCGGCCTGCTCGTGGGCCGCCATCCAGCCCGAGATCTCGAAGGCCTCCGCGGCTTGGTTGCTGGCGCGGATTTTGAGCGACTCCAGAAACGCTGGAAGCGCCGGGTCGCGGGCCTGCAACAACAGTTCGAGATGTTGCACCTGATCGCGCATGGTGGCGGCCGGATGGGCGACGAGCCTTTGGGAACAAGCGACGGCCTCGACGAGGTTGCTGCGGCGCAGCGCGTCACCCACGAGCCAGTTCAGCGCCACAGCGCCGAGGTTAGTCCGGGCACCGAGCCGGTCCAGCGTGACGCGGGCCTCGGCCACCGCAGTGGCATTCGAGGAGGCGAGTTGGAGCACGGCCACGTTCAACTGATGCGCGGCATTGGTGGGATCAAGCTGGGAAGCCTTTAGGAAATGAGCTTCCGCCTGGTCTGCCTGCTTGAGCTTGAGCGCCAGTTCCGCCGCCAGGCAATGGTAGGCGACGGAATTGCTGCCTAACCCGGCGGCGGCCTCCACCGCTTCCGCAGCGGCGGGATACGGCGGCGGTTGTCGGCGCAGCGCGGCGGAGATCAGCGCCAGGCGATTGGCCAGCGTAGGCTCCAACTCGGCCACGCGCCGCCGCCAATCCACCTCGGTCGGCAGTCGGGCCGCGCCAATCAGGTCGGCCATCATCAGGCAGGCGGCGACATTGGTGGGGTTCACCGCGAGCGTCTGGCGGGCGCTGAGCAATGCACTGCGCGCGTCACCCTTGGCGGCAAAGGCGCGCGCCTGGGCCAGGAAACGGCGTTCCTTGTAACCGTGGTAAAACGGCCGCCCATAAAGCCAAGCCGCCGCGCACGCCAGCGCCAGCAGCACGGTGCCGGCCAAACCTATTTTCCAGATCGTCTTCATGCCAAGTGTCGGCAGACATCTTCTGGCGAGCCACCCGCGCCCGTCAACTGAGGTTATGCTGGAGCACCCCGCCACCGCCCGCGGAAAAGACTTGGCAAGCGGCCCCGATGACGCACTTTCGCGCCCATGAATTGTCTCGTCACCGCCGGGCCGACCTTCGAGCCGCTGGATGCCGTGCGCCGGTTGACCAATTTTTCCACCGGCCGCCTCGGCACGGAACTGGCCAATTGCCTCGCCGATCACGGCCATTTCGTCACGCTGTTGATCGGAGAACAGGCCACCTGGCGCGGCCCGCGCCGGGCACAGGCGGTCAAAGTTTTCTCCACGTCGGCGGACTTGCAGGAGCGCCTGCGAACTCTGGCGGACCCGTCGGTGGACGCGGTCTTCCACGCCGCTGCGGTGGGCGATTTCGCCTTCGGCCAAGTCTGGCAGCGCCAAGCCGATGGCGATTTGGTCAGCGTGAAAGCCGGCAAGCTTTCCACGCGCGAGGGGCCGCTGCTGGCGGAACTGATCCCGACGCCGAAGATTCTGCCGCAGCTCCGGGACTGGTTTCCGCGCGCCCGGATCGTCGGCTGGAAATTCGAGGTGGACGGCGACCGCGCCACGGCGCTCGAACTCGCGCGCCGGCAACTCACCGAAGCGCGCACTGACGCCTGTGTGGTCAACGGTCCGGCGTATGGCGACGGCTTCGGGTTGGTCACGCCCACCAGTCACGCGCCGCTGCCGGATGCGGCGGCGATCTTCACCGTGTTGGAGCAATTTGCGAGCGCAGCCCACGACTTCGAGACGCAGAACCGGAGGCTGCCGACGGGGTTTGCCGTTGAAAACCCCTGGCCCGCCTCGCTATTGTGACCGCCATGAAAGTGCCGTCCTCACGCCCGGCCACACCCCCGCTCCAGCGGCGGGTGGATTCGCTGCGGGGCGTCCGCCCGGAGCGCGCGGCGCAATTGGCCCGGCTCGGAGTTCACACCATCGAGGATTTGCTGCTCCACGCGCCGCGCCGCTACGAAGACCGACGCCAGTGCCTGCCCATCGCGCAACTCACCAAGGAGCAAGCGGCGGTGACGCGCGGCACGGTCGTCGCGATGGGCGTGAATCGGTTTCGCCAGGGCACGCAATCGGTGTTCGAGTTGATTCTCAGCGACGGCTCCGCCCGCCTGCACTGCCGGTGGTGGAACCTGCCGTTCATGGAAAACTACTTCACGGTCGGCCAGGAGGTGTTCGCCTATGGCAAATTGCGCGAACTCAAGCCCCGGTGCATGGACCACCCGGAAACCGAGGTCGTCGTCGCGGGCGAGGAAGAATCCATTCACCTCCACCGCATCGCGCCGGTCTATCCCCTCACCGAGGGTCTGCCGCAACGCTGGCTGCGCGGCTTGCTCTGGCGGGCGCTGGAGCAATACGAGCGCGACGTGACCGAGCCGTGGCCGGCGCTCGCCTCGCGCCTGATGCCGCTGCTGCCCGCCCGCGCCAACGCCTTCCACATGCTCCATTTTCCCGAAACGCTGGACGACGCGGAGCTGGGGCGACGCCGATTGGCGTTGGACGAATTCATCCTGCTACAGCGCGACATCCAGATCCGACGCCAGCGCTTCGAGTCGCTTTCGCAGGCGTTGCCGTGCTGCGGCGACAACCGGTTCATCAAGCCCTTTCTCGTCGCGCTCGGCTTCCCGCTCACCGCCGCCCAGATGCGGGTGCTCCGCGACATTCGCCAGGATTTCGGCGGCGCGCATCCGATGCGGCGTCTGTTGCAAGGCGACGTCGGGTCGGGCAAAACCGCCGTCGCCGCGTGCAGCGCGCTGATGGCGATGGAAAGCGGTTTCAACGTCGCGCTCATGGCCCCGACGGAAATCCTGGCCACCCAGCACTTCCGCAATTTCACCCACTGGTTTGAGCCACTGGGCTTGCGCGTGGAGTTGCAGACCGGCAGCCGCAAAACACTTGAAACGGAGAGTCGGCAAAACGGCGAAACGGCGGCGGCGCCGTCTCTCCCACTCGCCGTTTCTCCGCCTCCTCCGGCACTTGTCATCGGCACGCACGCTTTGCTTACCGCCGGCTTCAAAGTGCCGAACCTCGGCCTGGTGATCATTGATGAGCAACACAAGTTTGGCGTGACGCAGCGCGAAACCCTGGTCCGCAAGGGACGCTACCCGCATCTACTGGTGATGACCGCCACGCCGATCCCGCGCACGCTGGGCCTGACGCTCTACGGCGATCTGGATATCTCGGTGATTGACGAACTGCCGCCGGGCCGGGGGCGGGTGCGGACGTTTGTCCGTGCCGCCGACAAGCTGCCCAAGGTCTGGGATTTTGTGCGCAGCCAGCTCGCCGAGGGCCGGCAGGCTTACCTCGTGTATCCGCGGGTGGAAGACACGGCGGGCGGCTTGACGAAGGCGGTGCTGACGGAATTCGCCCGCGTGCAGACGGCCCTGGCACCGCATCGCGTAGGGCTGCTGCACGGGCGATTAGCCGCGCGCGAGAAGGAGGAAATCATGACGGCGTTCCGCGCGAACACGCTGCAAGCTCTGGTCGCCACGTCGCTCATCGAAGTGGGGTTGGACGTGCCGAACGCCACGATCATGGTGGTGGAAAACGCCGGGCAATTCGGCATGGCGCAGCTCCACCAGTTGCGCGGCCGCATCGGCCGCGGCGCGCATGAGTCGTATTGCATCCTGATCGCGGACGCGCAACCCCCGGAGGCGCGGGAGCGGCTGCGGGTGCTGGAGGAAACGGGGGACGGCTTCCAAATCGCGGAGGCCGACCTCCAATTGCGCGGGCCGGGGGAGTTGCTGGGCCAGCAACAAAGCGGCCTGCCGCGTTTCCGCTTCGGCGATTTGCGACAGGATTTTGAACTGATCCGGCAGGCGCGCGAGCTGGCGGCGCTCACGCTCGACGGTGCCGGCCCAGCCACAGTGTCAAACCATGAAAACTCAATGCCTCCTGGTGCTGGTGACGGCGCCGGACCTCAAAACAGCGCGGCGGTTGACCCAGGCCGCCCTGCAAGCCCGGCTCATCGCCTGCGCGAATCTGGTGCCGAAAGTTGAATCGCACTACGTCTGGCAGGGCCGGCTGGAGCAGTCCGCCGAAGTGTTGATGATCCTCAAGACCACCCCGGCCCGGCTCGCGAAGCTGCGCGGCTTGATCGAACGCGAGCACCCGTACGACACGCCGGAGTTTCTCGCGCTGCCGGTGACGAGCGGGGCGCGTAAGTATCTGGCTTGGGTGTCCGCCGCGGTGGCGCCTCGCGCTTGAAGTGGTGGCACCGCCGCCACCCCGACAGTGGCACCCGCCTTTTCCCGGAAGCAGGCGGCTCTTTCAAAACTCCGCAGCCGCCGGCGTTAGTCGGCGCACATCCCAAAGAATGGCGCGGACTCACGCCCGCGGCTACGGAGTTTTGAAAGAACCACGAAAGCGTTGCAGTTCAGGGCGGCGTGGAATGGCGAATCGCGATGGCCGAGATCCACCGACTCATCCGCGAGGCGGTGCCAGAGGATGTCCAGATTGTCGCCGTAAGAGATCGTCGCCAGGCGCGGAGAGTAGGGGGCGCGCGAAGCAGCCGCTATTCCGCCAGCCGCAGCCGGAAGAAGCGTTGGACTGGCGTGTTGGCAGGGAGGAGGAGTTCCTTCCGGTCGCCGTTTAGGGAAGGCGCGTTGGTCACGGACTCCCAAGCGCCCGCCGTGAGGTTGGTTCGGGAGGAAAGTCCGAAGCTGGCGGCGCTGGCGGGCCAGGAGAGTAACACGCCACCGGCCGCGGGCTGGATGCTCAACTGAAGCGGGCCGCCTTGGTTGAAGTAGAGCGACGCGACTTCTTCCGACGATAACGGCCGGTTGAAGCACATCAACTCGTCCACGAACCCGCCGAAGTAAGGGCCCAACAGGTTATTCTTGCCGAGGTTGAAGTATTGGGTGCCGTCATACACGATCGGCCCGGTGCCGATCACTGTCTGGACCAACTGGCCATCGCGGTAGAGGCATGAAATATGGTTGGAACTTACCGTCACGACGAGCTGCTGCCAGGCGCTGTTGGTCATCCGGAAGGCTATTTCACCTGCGCCATTGGCGCTCCAGTGCCAGTTAGTCCGCGTGGCATCGGAATAGTCAAACTGGACTACCCAACTCCGGTAGTCGGTGTAGTTATTATCCAGGAGGGAGGCATGGTTCATCGTTCTCGCGTACGGTTTCACCCAGAGACTGAGCGTGAATTCTTGGAGGTTGAACCAATTACCCAAAGCCACCGCCGCGTCTTGGCCATTGAGCACAAAGGCTTGGCCGACTTGCCCCGCGGCATAGCTCAGCCCACCTAGCGCCGTGCCGGGATGTACGCCCATAGTATCTGTGGTGTCACCTTCGCCGCGCCACCAAGAGATAAGTCCGGCGGGGGCGTTCGGGCCATAATGCACCGTGCCGGCTGCGCTCGCGTAGCCTCCCAGCGCGCCGTTCGCCATGATCGCTCCGGCGAACTGATTCACCCCAGTGTAAATGGCGAGGCGTCCGCCGCCGCCACTGCCAGCCAGAAAGTATCCGCATAGTTGACCGTTCGCGGTGATGCTGCCGGTGCCGTCCAACCGACTCGCCGTCAGCCAAACGCTGCCGCCCGCACCGCCGCCGTTGTAACCCCCGGTCACCGCGTCGGCATTGACCGAAACGCGACCGTCAACCGTGAGCGTGCCTGTTACTGTCAGTTGAATCGCCCCACCGCCGCGGATCGCCCCGGAGCCGCCGCCACCGCTCCCAAAATCCACCGGCTCCGTTTCAGAATCGTAGGTCACGCCGCCTGGCCCGCCTGAATAGCAAGCGCCGCCTTGGCCACCGTGGCCCGCGCCGGTGCCCTGGCCATAATAACCACCGAGCCAGCTTCCGTGGCCTGGCCCCGTCTCCGCCGGATAGCCCCGCGTGTCGGCCGCAATGGCTCCGCCGCCTTCCACCAAGGCGTTGCCCTGCACGAGCACTTGGAGACGCGGTCCTTGGAACGGGTGTGTCAGGAGGCCGTTGGCGCTGACGCGGAGGGCGCTGAGGGTAAGGGGATTGGTCGCATACGCCGTGGCGTTAGTGAGCGCGAGCCGATAAGCGACGGGCGCGGTAATCAGGGTTTCCATGGCCTTCGTGCGCCCACTGTTATCAAGGAGCAAGTCGCCCACGCTCTGGCTGCTGGCCTTGGTGTAGAGGGTTCCCGCGCCCCCGCTGTTTGCCCCGGCGCTGAGCCCGCCGAAGGCCGTCAGCCCGCCGCTGAATGTGGAATTGCCGTAGTAGAGAGCTATGCGCCCCCCACCACCGCCGCCGGATAAATAGTAACCCGCGCCGCCGCCATTGGCCGTGATGCTGCCACTCCCGGCCAGCGTGCCCGCACGGACGTAAATACTCCCGCCCGCGCCGCCGCTGGCCGGCATGCTCTCGCCATTGGCGGTCAACTGACCGCCTACTGTGAGTACACCGCCCACGTCGAGCCGGATAACCCCGCCACCCGCGCCGCCGGTAGGAGGGTTGTGCCAAGGGCCATTGCCGCCACCAGTGCCGCACTGTGTGGGGGCGAGCAGATCGCCATAGCTGTTGCTGCCCGCGACATAATAGCCGTTACCACCCGGGCCGCCGTATCCGCCGCCAGACGGAGTGGAATAGTTGTCGATTCCCGCGCCAGGTCCGGTCGCCGCGCTGTAGCCTTTGCGGTCGGCAGAAATCGCGCCCCCGGCATCAATCGCCACGTTGCCGGCCACCGTAAGATTCAGGCCCGACAATTGCGCCGGCAAGTGCGTCAGCAAACCGTTGGCACCGATGCGGAGGCTGCTGAGGGTAAGAGGTTCGGTCGCGTACGCCGTGGCGTTGGTGAGCGTGAACCGATAAGCGACGGGGGCGGTAATCGGGGTTGCCATGGCATTCGTGCGCCCACTGTTGTCTAGGATCAAGTCGCCCACGCTCTGGCTGTTAGCCTTGGTGTAAAGGGTGCCAACGCCGCCACTGCTCTCTGCGGTGCTGAGGCCGCCCATGGCCGTCAACCCGCCGCTGAACGTCGAACTGCCGTAGTAAAGCGCAATGCGCCCACCACCACCACCGCCCGAATCAGCGTGACCGGCGCCGCCACCATTGGCCGTGATACTGCCACTCCCGGCCAGCGTACCGGCCGTGACCTGAATGCTCCCACCCGCGCCACCGCTGGCCCACACGCTCTCGCCGTTGGCGGTCAGTTGGCCGGCGACGGTCAAGACGCCGCCCACACTCAGTCGGACCCAGCCACCCCCCGCGCCACCCCGGCTGCCACCATTCTCCATGCTGCCTCCCCCGCTGCCCCAAACCGTTGGCCCCAGTAGATCGCCATAACTCACTCCGCCCGCGAGACCACCATAGGCGTTACCCCCCGGCCCGCCGTGTCCGCCGCCGGCCGCGTCGTAGTAGGTGCTGCCCCCGGCCCCCGGTCCGGCGACGGGGCCGTAGCCCTTGGCGTTCACGTCCACGCGGCTGGTGGCGTCAATCGTCAACTCGCCGGTGATGGTCAGATCCAGCCGGTTGTTTGTCTCGCCGTTCGGAGCGGGCGAGTGGGTGAGCACCGCACTGTCGGTGAGCACCAGCGACGCGAAGCTATGGACGCCATCCACCGTGAGCGTGCAGTTACTCACGACGATAGGCTGGCCGTCGTAAGTCGGGATGCCGACACCGACGGTGGTGTTATTGGTGAAGGTGATGGCCTTCGCGCCTGTCAGAGACAGCGTCAACGCGAGAGCGGTAAGGATGATGTTTTTCATGCGGTACTTTGGCTTTGTTGTTTTTGTGCAGGTGAACCGAGTTGAACCGAGATTCAGTCGTTGGCTTGCAGCCGGAAAAACTTACGAGGTTCCGGGCCGAGCGGAAAGTTAGTTGTTAGCACGCCGCCGGTGCCGGGGAAAGGCACGCCTTCATTAAGCCAGTTCGCGGCGGGGAGATTCGTCGCGGATAACAACTGGTATTCAAGTCCGCTGAAACTGGGCCACGAGAGAATCGCTTGTCCGCTGCCACCGGTGATGGTGAGTTGCGGGACAGCCTGGCTCAGAGGCAGCAGGCGCAGGGTGCCGTCCAAGCCCAGTCCGCCGTAAGTACCGCCCCAGCCGCCTGCCACGGTGATACGGTTGGTGTCAAAACCGTCGAGTGACCGGACGTAGATGGCCACTCGTCCGCCGCCGCCGCCGCCACCGGGGCCGCCCGACCAACCGCCCGCCGCGTTGATGGAGCCGCTGCCGGCGAGGGTGCCCAGTTGCAGCCAGATGGAACCGCCGGCTCCGCCGCCATAGTGACTGTCGCTGGGACTGGCACCAGCAGCGTGGATGGCTCCGTCCAGTTGCAGGGTACCGTTCACGCTCAGGCGGATGGCCCCGCCACCGCCACCGCCCCGATATTCACCGCCGCCGCTGCCGAAATCGGCAGGCTGGGTGGGAGAATCATAGGTGCCGCCGCCGCCTTGGAAACTGTAGGGGATTTGCGCCCCACCGCCACCGCCGCCATGTCCACCGCCGCCGGCGTTGCCATTCCAAGCAATCCAGCCCGCGCCCGGTCCGGTTTGTGCGGGATAGCCCAATCCGGCCACGTTGATCTGACCGTTGGTTTCAATGACGGCATCGCCAGTGATGGTAAGGTTGAAGGTCTTATCCTGGACCGCGTGGCTGAGGACCGAGCCGCCATTGACGCGCAGGCTGGCCAGGGTGAGAGGGCCTTGGGGATACACCAGCGCCGCGCCGGTGGCGGTGACATCGAAGGCTTCATTCGCCGGACAAAGCGTGGCGTTCAAGATCGTCGGCGCGCCCGGGTTGCCGCTGTTATCCACGCGCACCTGACCGCGAGCAGCGCCGTTGGTCAGGGTGAAGACCGTGCCGGCACCACCGCGCTGATAGCCCGAAGCGCCGGCTGCCGTCAGGCTGCCGACGAAGGAGTTGGTGCTGAAAGAAACGGCGATGCGTCCGCCCGCGCCCCCGCCGCCATTGCTCCCTGCGCCGCCATTGGCGCTGATCGTGCCGGTGCCAGCCAAGCTGCCCACCGTCAGCCACAAGGAGCCACCGCTGCCGCCGCCCGCGTAACTGCCCAGACCCGGTCGGGTGCTGGCAGTGCCGTCGGCCGTCACAGCGCCAGCCACTCGCAACTCGCCGCCCACGATCAACCGCACGCAACCACCTCCGGCTCCGGGTGTGGATTGATAGCCCACGCCGCCGCCGCTGCCCCATTGGTGCGGGGTGGGAATCTGGTCGTAGGTGTCGCCGCCGCGCGCACCGCCGGCTCCCTGCCCGCCGCTGCCGCCGTGACTGCCGCCGCCACCGCCGTCGCCGTCGTTCCTGCCGCCCGCGCCTGGCCCAGTGCCGCCGGGCCAGCCGAGGCCATCGGCGGTAACTTGGCCGCCAGCGTCAATGGTCAGGGCGTTGATTGCAGTAGCGAACACACCCGCTTGGCCGGGCAGGCAGGTTAGAACGCCGTTGGAACCTACCGCCAGATTAGTCACCACGAGCGACCCGTCCGGCACGACCACCGCGCCGTACTCAATGACCAGGTTCCGCACTCCGCCGGTAATGCAGAGGGGCGTCACGGCACCCCAAGCGTCGCCGTTCCAAACGCTCAAAGACGTGGTCTGCGAAGGTGAAACCCGCCACAGGATGGTGCCCGCGCCGCCACGTTGATACCCGCCGCCGCCAAAGGCCGTGGTGGCGCGGACGCCATCGAAGTCAGTGAAAGCTACAGTGATGCGTCCGCCGGCACCACCACCGCCGACGCTGGCAGCATTGCCGCCATTGGCTGTTATGGTGGGGTAACCCGCCAGCCGCCCGCTAACCAAACTGATGCTCCCGCCCGCACCGCCGCCGCCGTAGTTGCCCGAACTTGGATTGGCGCCGTCCGCAGTGATTGCACCATCGACCCGAAGCGTGCCGCCGACGGTGAGTCGAATCACGCCGCCGCCGTAGCCGCCAGGAGAGGCGTAGCCATTGCCGCCGCCGCTGCCATGCATTCCTGGGGATTGGATGGAGTCGTAAGCCCCACCGCCGGGACAGCCTTTCGCTGACACGCCGCCCACGCCGCCGTGTCCACCGCCGCCGCCGGACTCACCGCCATTGCTGCAACCGGCACCGGGGCCGCTAGCACTGGCGTAGCCGTGTCCGGAAACGTCAATGCTGCAACCGACGGGCACTTCGGCATCACCGGCGATGATGAGGTCCACCCGGTTGTTCGTCTCGCCGTTCGACGCGGGCGAGTGAGTGAGTACCGCGCCATTGGTGAGCGCCAGGCTGGCGAAAGCGTGCGGCCCGTCCACCGTGAGGGTGCAACCGCTCACGATGATCTCATGGCCTTCGTAACTCGTGTTACCGGCGCCGATGGTGGTGTTGGTGGTGAAGACGACCGCGTGGGCCGCCGTGTTGTGCAGCGCGAAGGCGGCGGTGATTACGAACAGCGTATTTGTAATTTTCATGGCGGCTAAGAATGGACTTGGTTTGAGGAGTTGTCAAAAGGTTTGAGCATCGGTCAAAACTGGAGGCGACGACGCGAGGCCGGCGAGTGGGTAACTACGCCGCCATTAATCACCAGCAGGCTGGTGAATGCGTGCGGCCCGTCCACCATGAGGGTGCAACTGCTCACGGTGATTTCCTGGCCATCGTAGTTGGTGTTACCGACGCCGATGGCGGTGTTGTTGGTGAAGACGACCGCGTGGGCCGTCGTGTTGTGCAGCGCGAAGGCGGCGGTGAGGGCAATTAGTGTTCTATTCATATAGTTATAGTTTGTTGCCTGCTTATCCGGTTGGTTGCCAAACGGCTTAAACGCAGAGGCGCAGAGGACGCGAAGGTTTCCCAAAGGGCCTTCTCTGCGTCTCTCTGCACGCTTCGCGCCTTTGCGTTTGACCCGCTTGGCAACCAGCCGGATAAACAGGGTTTGTTGAAGTGTCGTATTTGAAACTTGGAGGTTAGTTATCGAGTAACAGGAGCCGGAAGAACTTGGTGGGAGCTGTGCCGATAGGAAGCGTGTCAGCCAGCCGGCAGCCCGTCCCGGCAATGGGCGCGCCTTCGCTCAGCCAGTTAGTGCCGGGCCTTTACAGGCCCAATTGTGGCATTTTTTAGACCAGTCCACCTCCACGGTCAACTGGCCGATCTTCTCATGCAGTTGAGCCACCAGCTCCGGGCGGTCTTCGTTGGCCGACGGCGCGGGTTCGAACAACTCGGGCAGGTGCGTGCGCAGCACCCCCTTCCATGGGGTCACTTGGACCGGATGCACTTGGTACTCCCAGGCAATCTGCTCGACTGTTTTGATGCCTATCAAAGCGTCCAGTCCGACTTTGGCTTTGAAGGTGCCGCTGTAATATTTCCGTTTGGTTTTACTCATAGCTCTGCTGGCTTGCTCAGGCCCAGCCGAACCAGAAAAGCTTAACTTGGTTCGTGGTCCGAATTTCGGGGTCCATTTCTCTCGTCCCACCGCAGACTTAAAGCCAGTGTGAAATTGTAACTGTTCAGAGCGGAGCGTGGGGCCGAACTCTGATCTGCCGGTTGGGCGGCCGTTGGCCGGCCGGAGCGCCAGCGGCGCGGCCTTATACCAGCCCAGGGCAACGCCCTGGGAAAGGCACCACCTCAGGCCAAGGGCTGAAAGCCCGGGCTATTCGGCGGGCGGTTAGAGTGAGCTTTCCGCCTTCCTGGATGGACGCAACCGTAACCCAGGGTGTTGCCCTGGGCTGGAATAATGCCGGGGCTTTGCCCCTCGGGCAGGCGGCCTCCGCCGCGCTGGACGCCAAGCGCGCGGAATCGCTGGGCTAAGGCAATTGTCCCTACCGGGACAGGTCTCATGGCGCTCTTAAATTCCAGTGGCCTTGGACCGGATGCCTGCCACCCACCTGAACAGTCACATGAAATTTCCCCGCGCCGCGACAGATTCCCGTAACAGCCCTCCCTTCGGCAACCAACCGGGCAATTCCAGCCCGCTGCCCAGCCAGCCGATGGCATGCCCGCCTACGCCCTCGTGCCGTCACAGCTTGGCCACGGCTCAGCCCAACTCCTTCTGGAGCGCCGCCACCAGTTTCTGAAAGCGCGGTGCCAGGCGGTGCCGGACCACATAGACCTTCGCCATGTTAGTCCCCAGCGCCAGCGCCACCTTTGCCGACGATTGCCCCTTGATCACGCTCAGGTAGAAGATTTTGAAGTGCTCTACGCTCACTTCGGCCTTGAGGCACTCCATTGCCTGATCCGTCAAGTTCCGCCGCCACTCCTCCTCCCAGACCGCGTCGAGCGGCTGACTGTTCGGGTCAGGCACCCGCGCCACCGTCGAGGTACGGGCGGTGTCATCGGCGTGCGGGGGGCGGACTTCCTGCTCCTTCGGACGGCGGCGGATATAGTCGGTAATCCGGTGCCGCGTCACCGTGAACAGCCAGTTGCTGAAGGACGACCGGGCCGGATCGTATTGGAAAC
>CAINDV010000065.1 GCA_903847485.1 uncultured Verrucomicrobiota bacterium | reverse complement strand
CCGCCCGCAGGGCACTCCATGCCAGGGGCGGGGATTGACACCTCCGCTATGCTCTAGCGCGAATACTGAAACCCGAGTCAACCATGCCTGCCTGCTCAGACTCCTTCGGTGTCATTTATCCATGAGGCAACGGGTGACTGGAAGGAGTGCTCGCCAAGCCTTGGAAAACCACCAGCTGTCGAGAGCATCGGTGCTTGACGACGGAAACGGCTGTTCCAAGACTGCCTGCGTGAACCCAGAAACCAATCCGTCCTCCGCGCGCCGCAGAGCTTCCGCCATGCAAACGGCGACCTGTTGTTGCCGTGAATAGTGCCCATGCCGCCACCGAACTTCGTAGCTGGCCTTTGACGAAGAACAATGTCACGGGCCAGGATCTCGACGCCGTGATCAGGACGGACATGCAACGGCCGGCTCCTCAAGGACGTTTGCGAGCCGCACGGTGTGATACCTTCCGCGGGCGGCGCGATTTGGGAAGTTGGCTCACTCCGACACTAGTGTCGGCGCTCCGACGACCAAGTTCATGGCCCCAATGCGCGGATATCAAACTCGTCGCCTTTTGCCGCCCGTGGCCACAGTGTGCAGCGCTCAAAGTGTCTCCGGGCGCCCGGTTTATTCGCCGCGGAAAGTCTGGACGGCTATGAGTGTTCCCCTGTGTACCTCCGCAACTTCCCAACCCAGATGAAGATCGCCCTAGCCCAGATCAACACCACCGTCGGTGACGTTGCCGGCAACGAGGCACGCATCCTGGCCGCCTATCGTCGCGGCACCGCTGCCGGCGTGGACCTGGTGGTCGTGCCCGAGCTGGCCATCACCGGCTATCCGCCGCGCGACCTGCTGCTCCAGAGCGGCTTCGTGGCCCGGAACCTGGCCGCGCTCGGTCGTCTCGCTGGCGCCTCCGGCCAAACGGGATTGGTCGTGGGTTACGTGGGGCAGAATGATGTTCGACCCGGCCGCGAGTTCACCAACTCCGTCGCGCTGCTCCATGAAGGCCACCCGCTTGCCACCCGGAGCAAGACCCTGCTGCCCACGTACGACGTCTTTGACGAGGACCGTTACTTTGAGCCGGCACAGGCCAATCTTCCTGTCGTTTTCAAAGGCCACAGCTTGGGGCTGACCATCTGCGAGGATGTTTGGAACGACGAGGATTTCTGGCGTGATCGCCGCTACCGGCGCAACCCGGCGCTGAACCTGGTGGCGGCCGGCGCGGAACTCATCATCAACACCTCAGCCTCGCCCTGGAACCTGGGCAAGGACGCCGTCCGCCGTCAAATGCTGGCCAGCCTCGCCGCCAAGACCGGTCGCCCGCTGGTCTATTGCAATCTGGTGGGCGGGAACGATGAACTCGTCTTCGACGGTGCCAGTCTCGCGTTCAACGCCCGTGGCGAACTCATCGCGCAGGGGCAGATGTTCGCTGAGGATTTTGTCGTCTTCGATCTCGCGACCGCCCGGCCGGTCACACTCGGAACCAGTTCCGAAGAGGAGAAGGTTTTCAAGGCGCTGGCCCTCGGGTTGCGCGACTACCTCCACAAATGCGGCTTCCAATCCGCGCTGCTGGGCCTGAGTGGCGGCATTGACTCGGCGTTGACGGCGGCCATCGCGGTCGAGGCCCTCGGGCGAGAGAATGTTCGAGGGGTTTCCCTGCCGTCTGAGTTCTCCTCGCAAGGCAGCCTGGACGACGCGCGCGATCTCGCCCGCAACCTCGGCATGCAGTACGACGTCGTGCCCATCCAGCCGATGTTCGTTTCGGTGAAGCAGCAGTTGGCCGGCTTTTTCGCCGGACGGCCCGAGGACACCACCGAAGAAAACATCCAGGCCCGGCTGCGCGGGGTCGTGCTCATGGCTTTGTCGAACAAGTTCGGCTCGCTCCTGCTCACCACCGGCAACAAGAGCGAGTCGGCTGTGGGCTATTGCACGCTTTATGGTGACATGTGTGGCGGCCTTTCGGTCATCAGCGACATTCCCAAGACGATGGTTTATCGCGTTGCCCGTTGGATCAACCGCGACCGCGAGATCATTCCCACGCCGTCCCTCACCAAGGCACCTTCCGCCGAGTTGCGGCCCAACCAGACGGATCAGGATTCCCTACCGCCGTACGATGTGCTTGACGCGATCCTTGATCAATACGTCGTGCAGAACCGATCTGCGGCGGAGATCGTCCGCTCCGGCCACGACGAAACCACCGTCCAGCGCGTGCTGCGTTTGATTGACCGGAGCGAGTATAAACGCCGCCAGGCCGCCCCCGGGTTGAAAGTCACGTCAAAAGCCTTCGGCATGGGGCGACGCATCCCGATCGCGCAAAGTTACCGCGAAGCCGCAGACTGAACTGCCCGGGCGGGCCAGCCGCCACCTCCAAGAAGAACTCAGGCGGAGATTTAACACTCGGCTAAGAAACGTTGCGGAATTTGGCAGACGCACGGCGCGGCCAAGCCGCAACCCAAGCGGAGCGCCGGTTTCCAACCGGCGTGGGGCGACCCAGCGCAACAGGCCGGTTGGAAACCGGCGCTCCAACCTGCTGGGAAAATCTCCGCGGCGAGCGACGATTCTAGTGGATAGCACTACGGCGGGCGCGACCGCGTCTCGGAGTGCGGAACGGCAGTTCTGCTTTTGCCCCGGACGCACGGGACTCGCCCCGCGCGGGTTGGTAGCCTCCTGAGTCCGAAAGCGGCGTTCTCTCGCCGCGCTCCAAAACCTTAACGTCCGCCAACTGTATGCGGAGTTGCATGACTGACATGCAAAGCATCCGTTTGGCCGATTTCTGCAAAGTGCTGGAGGCGTTTGGCTGCCGGCTGGACCGTATCCGGGCAGCCATCCTCAATAGACCTTGCGCAAACCCGAAGGCAGGATGCCCAGTTCCCCGCGGTACTTGGCCACCGTTCGCCGCGCGATGTTGATGCCTTTGGCCTGAAGCATCTTCGCCACCTCATCGTCGGCCAGAGGCTTCTTGGCGTCCTCGGCGCGGAAAATTTCCGCTACCATGCCCTTGACGCTGGTGTTAGCGATGTCCCCGCCGCCGTCGGTATGCAGCCCGGCTGTGAAGAAGTATTTCAGATCGAAGGTTCCCTGGGGCGTCTGGACGTACTTTCCGGAGACCGCCCGGCTGACGGTCGTCTCATGCACGCCGACCACCGCTGCGACCTGGGCCATCGTCACCGGCTTCAGGAAGGCCACGCCTTTATCCATGAACTCCCGCTGCCGGGCCACGATTTCCCGAGCAATCCTCAGCAGTGTCTTCTGTCGCAGGTCAATGCTTTTGATAAGGAACTTCGCCGCCGCGATCTTGTCGCGCACATAGGTGCGGGTCTCAATGGCGCTCTGTCGCTCGATCATTCGGGCCAGCGTGCGCTGCACGATGCCCAGCGTGGGATCTGCCGGCGCGCTCTCCGCCAGCCACTGTCGCAGCAAGGCCACCGCCGCCTGATCCTGCTTGCCCTGCACCGCCGCCGCCACCGCCTTCGCCCGCCCACGCGCCGGCTCTTCCCCAGTCTCGGCCAGACCCTCCAGCTCCGCGAGGTCCACGGTGCCACGAGACATCAGATCCTTATAGGTATTGCTGATGCGCAGATGGGGCAGCTCGCTGTTGTTGGTCGAAACCACGAAATCGTCATCCGCCCGCCGCACGAAAACCTCGGGGACGACAAACTGCTCATCGTCGGGCAGGAACTCCCGGCCGGGGCGCGGTTCCAACCGGGCGATCCGGCTCATGGCTTCCTGCACCTCGGCCACCGTCAGGGCCAGCCGCTCGGCCAGTTCCGGCACCCGCCGACGGGCCAGTAAATCCATGTATTTCGCCACGATCCGATATTCTACCGTCTCCCGGTGTCCCGCCCGTTCCATCTGGAGCAGCAAACACTCGCGCAAATCCCTTGCGCCCACCCCCGGCGGATCGAAGGTCTGCACCACGCGCAGCGCCTCGGCCGCTTCCTCCACCGGCGCGCTGGCGGTCGCCGCGAGCTCTTCGAGACTGGTCTTCAAATAGCCGTAATCGTCCAAGTTGCCGATAATGATTTCGGCGATGGCCATCCGCAACTCGGACAGATCGGAAGTCCGCATCTGCTCCAGCAGCGATTCCTGTAGCGACTCGCCGCGCGTCAGTGAATCGAGCATGAACTGGCGTCGCTCCTCCTCCTCCGGCGACGTGCGCACCGGCAGGTTAGCTTGGGCGAAATGCTCCCGCCATTCCTGGTCCAGCTCCGCTAACCGGTCAAATTCCGCCTGAAAATCATCTCCCGGCTCGGCTCCGGTCTCGGCGGCAGGCTTCGGTTCCGCCGCCGCGTCCTCGCCCAATTGCTCCGCCGGTTCGGAAGGATCAAAGTCGGTGGTCGCTGGCTCGCCTGTTTCCTCGGCCTTCGCCTGCTGCTCGGCCTCCGCCACCGGCACCTCCTCCAGCACAGGATTCTGCTCCAGTTCCTTCTCCACCATCGCCTTCAATTCCAGTATCGGCGCCTGGAGCAACGCCAGCGATTGCTGGAGTTGTGGCGACAACACTAGTGACTGCGTCAAATGTTGACCGAGTTGCAAGCCTTGCGACATCGGTGCCAATCCTAGCAACTTCCGGCAGAAAGACAAGCCCCTCCGTTGCCACGATTTCCCCTGATGGGGATCGGTCGCGCTGGCTTTGCCCCCGGTGCCAAGATGGCCGAGGCGCTCGAGGCGCGTCAGCCGGTCGGCACGTTCATTTTCACTTCCAGCTCCGCGCGCTGGCCCAGGCGGAACTTCAACTGCTTCCCTGGCCAACACGGGTGGACCAAGTCTTGGGCGTTGAGTGAGGAGTGAGGTCAGCGTCTGTAGCACGGCCTGCCGGAGGCGGCCGCCGTAATGGGTCCGGGGCAGGAGGTGAATCACGATCTGTTCGGCGCTGACTTCTAACACGCAGGGCGACTGGGTCAAGGTGCGGAAATGAGCATGATCGTTCCGGTAGTTATCGTAGGCTCAGACCTCCTGCACCGAGGAACCAGGGTAGGCCGTGGAGCGCGAAAACCAGGCGCAGTTCCGTGCCGCGGAAAATGGTCTCGGTACCGTTCAACTCTTCTACCAGGTGTCGCACGGCGGTGTCTTGCAAGCGGCTAGGCAAGGGATGCAGTCGCACCGTCAGGGTCTTGGCCGTCAGATCGGGCTGCAGATCGGCGGGGGTGCGCAGCAGTTCCCGCACGAGCGCCCGGCTGTCGTCGGTCCGCGCCAACGTCTCCCGCACGGTGCCCACCAGCGCCGTTTCCGCCCGGTGGGCGATGAGCTTGAGCGTGTCGGAGAAGTGCTTCCGCGCGGCGCGCAGCCGTGGGAATTGTTCTTCTTTGGGCAGGTCTTTGAGCCGGAGGTGACGCGGGGTGTCCGGCCGCTTGGCCTTCAATTCTTCCAAGTGCTCCTGCTGCGCGGTGAGGGCGGCGTGCAAGCGGCCTTTTTGTTGCTGCCAGGCTTCCAGTTCGGGCGGTTCGGGCGTGTCCGAAAGGCTCAGCGCGCCGAAGGCCGCCTGGTCGCGCTGGTGGACTTCCCGCACCTTCTGGAATCTCAAATTTCAAAGGGTGCCGCGCTCGGCCAGAGAGAGCGTGACTTTCTCGCCGTTGGCTAGGACGAGTTCGTGCGGGGCGAATTCTTCCACCGCCCAATCCGCGCCGGGGAACCTGTGGTAACCCATCCGGCTCCGGCCCGAAATTTTGCCCCCTGCCGCTTAGCTTGCACTCATTGGCTGGAAGCCTGTTCCACTACGCTGCCGCTGCTTCGCTGGTTCAAGGGCGCAATGCATGTATTTGTTCGGAGGAATCTCTCCCCGTCGGACCACTGCCGTTTAGTGAAGCGGTTCATGCTCTTTGAAAACTCCAGATCTGGTAGGGCGACGCTCCTGCGGAGCCGGCGCTGGGAGAAGATT
>CAINDV010000064.1 GCA_903847485.1 uncultured Verrucomicrobiota bacterium | reverse complement strand
TATTGCCCGAATGTCCCGCTCCAGGACACCGACCGCCTCCGTGCGACGCGTGAAGCCTTCGCCCGGCACGACGTGGTCATCGCCGAGGTCGGCCGCTGGTGTAATCTCCTGGACGCCGACGCCGACAAGCGACGCCAAAACCTCCAGACGGTGACCAACGGGCTGGCCTTGGCGGAAGCCATCGGCGCACGGTGTTGCGTGGACATCGCCGGTTCATTCAACGCGACTTCCTGGTTTGGCCCGCACCCGGAGAATCTTTCACCGAAGTTCTTCGACGCCGCAGTGGAGAACGCCCGGAAGATCATTGACGCCGTGAAGCCGACCCGCGCCAAGTTCTGCTACGAGATGATGGGCTGGGCGCTGCCGGACAGCCCGGAAAGCTGCGCGAAGCTGGTCAAGGCCGTGGACCGTCCCGGTTTCGGCGTCCACCTGGATCCCTGCAACCTGGTCAACTCGCCCGCGAAGTTCTACCACAACCGCGATGTGCTGAACGCGTGCTTCGACCAACTCGGACCGTGGATCGTCAGTTGCCACGCCAAAGACCTCGCGTGGGAGGTGGAGATGAACGTCCATTTCCGCGAAGTCGTACCGGGCAAAGGCGAACTGGACTACCCCACCTTCCTGCGCCGGTTGGCGGCGCTGCCGCAAAACCCGCCCTTGATGATCGAGCACCTGGCCAAGCCCGAGGAATACGCCGCCGCCGCCAAGCACATCGTCGCCGTTGGCCGGGAGGCAGGCGTCAGCTTCGAGTAATCCCGCACTCTGAAGCCGGCGCGCGGCGGGCAATAGTGGGACCGGCATCCTGCCGGTCCGGGTGCGCGCTCAGAAACGCGGAAGGCTATTTTCAACATGCAACGGACCTGTTCACGCTGCGGCCAGTCCATGGCCGCCAGCCCCGACACGGCGGAGTGGCATTGTCCTGCCTGTGGCTGGCAGACGTGCTCCGCACAGGATCAGGCGGTGACGCAGGGTCCACCTCCGGCTGGGCGTAACCGGAGGTCGCGCATCACCGTGGTCATCCCCTTTGGCGTGGTGGCGGTCCTGGCAGTCATGGGCTGGCTGCTGGCGCAATCACACTCTTCCCTGCCGCTGGTGCGCCAGGCCAGGGAGGTGGTGTTCGGACGGCACCTTTCCAGTGCCGCAGACCAAGCTTTGCAGTTGGCTCGAACGCTTGCCCCACCAAGTCCTCGCGGCGCAGAGCCGTCTCCGAGCCAGCCAGCCAGCCAAGACAGCCCTCCGGCGCCGGTGGCCCCGGATGACAACCGCCGCCAGCCAGTCGAACCGGAGCCAACCGCGCCGCCACCGGCACCCGCCGAGAGCCTGCCCAGGATGGAGCCACAGCCACCGGAGAGGCCCCCGACGCCCATGCCGCCAACGGCGGTGCCCCGTCCAGCGATACCGCCCCAAGCGCGCGCTCCGGTCGGCCGCCAGCCGGCCCCAGTCGGTCGTGTGCGATCTTCTGGCTCGGCGTTCTTCATCACCGACGATGGCTACCTGCTCACCAGCCGGCATGTCGTTGCCAGCGCGAATCGGGTGGTCATCAGGACAAAGCGAGGCGACTTCCCGGCCCAAGTGATCCAGAGCAACTCCGACTACGACATCGCCTTGCTCAAGGCCTCGGGCACGTTCAGAGCACTTCCGCTGGCCAACAGCCAGAACGTCAGGCTGGGGGACGGGGTATTCACCATTGGCTTTCCCAGTCCGGGCATTCAGGGTGTGGAACCCAAATTCACCCGCGGCGAAATCAACAGTCTGGCGGGCATCCAGGACGACCCGCGCTTCTTCCAGATGAGCGTGGCGATTCAGCCTGGAAACTCCGGCGGCCCGCTCGTTACCCCAGCGGGGAGCATCGTCGGCCTCATCGCCATGCGTTTGAATGACATGAACGTTCTGGAGGCGGTCGGCTCCCTGCCGCAGAACGTGAACTACGCCGTGAAAAGTTCCTGTATTCTCACCTTCCTCCGTTCCCTGCCGGCAGTGGCCAGCAAGCTGAAACCAGTCCAGACCACCGGCATCCGCCGGTCCGAGGACGTGGTAAAGGAAGTCGAGGAAGCGGTGGGCTTGGTGCTGGTTTATTAGACTCAGAACCCCTGAGCCGTGAGCACTAATTCTCAACCGGCGAGGAAACGATCTGAGTCCAAGATCGCCGGGTCAGGGGACCCGGCCTACAGCAAAGGTGCGTTCCTGTAGGCCCGGCACCCTCACCGGGCGGCCCACGCCAATTCCTCGGGTCAGGATGTCTGAGCCTGACACCCATTGGCGTAGCGCCTGTCTCTGACATTGTCTGGGACGGCTTTGGCGGACGGCTTCTGATGGTTGTGAACAGTCACCATTTAATGGGGCAAGGGAATGAAGATGGCGACAGGCGCGACGCCTGTCCTACACCGCCAGCACGCCTCCGGCGTGGTTGTCGTCTGCCTGGATACGACTAAGCCCGGCAGCCCATCGGGCTAACACCGATTTACGGACCGCCGACTGACTCTTCATCCGCAGGTGTCCTACGCGACCCAAGCTATGGTTAGTAGCGGGGTTTCCACTTCAGGGTGCTGCCGACGACTGAGCGCAGCGGCCCGTGTCGTTTCAGCACCGGCTTGAGATATGGCTTCTTCGCCGCTGGCTTGGCCACGGGAGCTAACTCGTGGGCCGCCAAAGGCGCGGGATCAGCCGGGGACTGCGGGGTGTTACCAAGAGAGTCTGTCATAGGTGCTTTTCGTGGGTTGAAGTGTTTCCGTCGGGGCGAGTGTTCCGCCGGTTGCCTTGACGCTGGCGGCGGTGGGCGCACTCGCGGCGGCACCGGACGCTTTTCGTAGCCGGAAGAACTGTGGCTGGTTACTCTGGGCCAGGCTGACGGTCTGGTAGCCATTCGCGATCATGGGCGTCGTCGGCACATCGGTCCAGCCACCGACCAAAGTCTCGCTGGCCTGTAACTGCCAGCCCGCCAGCGCCTCTGGCCAGGAGAGCACTACCTGGTTGCCTGACAGGGCCAGCGCTAGTTCCACTACTTCGGACAGTTGGACTAAGTCGCCCACCGCCTGGTCCGTGATAAGCACCCAGGCGCTGGCACCCATCTCGCCGAAGCCAGTCAACACCACCACGTTGGCGTCGCCTTCGTTCATGGCGGCGGATAAGTCGGCGGATACAGTCTGGCCGGCAGCCAGTGGGTCGAGACGGAAGACGTGGCCGTTGAGATTGACTGTCAGCCATTGTAGGCCCGGCGTGCCGTTGATGACTTGTAGGTATCGCTCCGCCGACAGCAGCCCGGTGAAGCGCTGTTGCACCGGTTGGTCCAAGGTGACCCGCAGTTCCGTGATGACGGGGTCAAACGACTTGCCCCGGCCGCAGGTGTCAAGGGCCAGCACGTTCACGGCGGCGTTGTTCTCACCAGCAGTGATCTTAGCCGCCCACAGCACCACCTTCTTGGTAGTGCCCAGCAGCGTGGTGCGGGCGTTCAATTCGATGTTCCCGGAGATCGCCGTGCCGGCGTTGGTGGCGGCGGCAGGTTCGCTGTATTGCCGACCGGTGATCGCGCAGTTATCCAGCACCAGCGCCTGGACGCTACTCAGGCCGGAGGCGTTGATGAACGTCATCACCATGACCGCTCCTTCCAGGGCGGCGGTGGAAGTCGTGATGTCCGAACACGGCGGGGGCGGCGTCGCGGGGGTGAACAGCAGCACCACCGACTTATCCCGCAACAGCACGCTAAAAGTGCCTTCGTTCAGGCCGGGCGTGAACCCAGTGGTGGTGACGATGAACTTGCTGGCGTTAAACTGGATCACGGAGTCACTGGCGGTGGCGATGACCCAGGAGTTGGACTTGGTGTTGTCGAAGTGCGCGCCCACCCCGGAGATGGCGATGGTGAATTGCTTCGTCGGGTCGTTCGGCGGCTGGTTGGTAGCGGTGATGGTGAGGTTGCCGGTGATGTCCAGCCAATCCCAGCCCGTGCCTTTGACGCCGGTGGCATCGGACATCTCCCAGGCGTAGGTGCCGCCGGGCACCCAAGTTTGGGAAGTAAGCAGCAGGCTGACGTGGTTGCCGGCCGGGTAGCCGGCCACGAGGCGGTTGTTCACCGGGTCGAAGGCAAAGACCATCGTGGGGCCTCCGCCGGCCACATCGCCGAGCACACTATTTATGGCCGTGACCGCTCCCACCGTGCCGGCAGCGCCATCGCCCCACGTCACCGCCCCCGCGTTAGCCACCAAGTCGCTGGCTCTATTGGTGCTGCTTACCACATAATTGCCGTCAGCCAGTGCTGACACGCCGCTCCTGCTAATTAGGTCAGCGGTCTTGCTGCCGACCAGCGAGTTGGCGGCGGACACTGCGCCGACCACCCCGGACGCCCCGCTGCCCCACGTCGCCGCGCCCGCGTCAACCACCACGCCGTTGGCCCAACTGGGGCTGCGCACCACGTAGTTGCCGTTGGCCAACGCCGTCACGCCGCCAGAACCGACGTTGTCTTTGGCCGTGCTGCCAACCAGCGATTTGGCGGCGGACATCACGCCGATCACCCCGGCCACCCCATTGCCCCACGTCACCGCGCCCGCGTCAACCACCAGGCCGTTGTCCCAATAGGGGCAGCGCACCACATAGTTGCCGTTCGTCAACGCCGTCACGCCGGAGCCGACCATGTCCGAGGCTTTGCTGCCGACCAGTGAGTTCGCGGTGGACACCGCACCGACCACCCCGGCCGTCCCGCTGCCCCACGTCACCGCGCCCGCGTCAATCACCGCGGAGAAGTAGTCCCAACTGGTGCTGCGCACCACATAGTTGCCGTTCGTCAACGCCGTCACGCCGCCGTCGCCGACATAGTCATTGGCCTTGCTGCCGACCAGCGAATTGGCCGCGGTCACCGCGCCGCTCACCCCGGTCGTCCCGCTGCCCCACGTCACCGCGCCGACGCGGAGCGCCGTGGCGCTGGCCCAATAGCGGCTGCTCACCACGTAATTACCGTTGGCCAACGCCGTCACGCCAGAGGCTTCGTAGCTGATGCCAACCTGGTCATTGGCCGTGCTGCCGACCAGCGAGTTAACGGCGGACACCGTGCCGATCAGCCCGGCTGTCCCGCTGCCCCACGTCACCGCGCCTGCGGAAGCCTCCGTGCCGTTAGCCCAGTAGGGACTTTTCACCACATAGTTGCCGTTGGTCAACGCTATCACGCCGTCATAGCCGACCTGGTCATTGGCCGTGCTGCCGACCAGCGAGTTGGCGGTGGACACCGTGCCGATCAGCCAGGATGCTCCGTTGCCCCACGTCACCGCGCCCGCATCAACCACCGCGCCGTCCCAATAGGGACTGCTCACCACATAATTGCCGTTGGGCAACGCCGTCACGCCGCCAAAGCCGCCGCCGCCGACCCCGTCATTGGCCGTGCTGCCGACCAGCGAGTTGGCGGCGGACACCGCGCCGCTCACCCCGGCCGTCCCGCTGCCCCATGTCACTGCGCCCGCGTCAACCACCGCGCCGTTGTCCCAACTAGAACTGCTCGCCACATAATTGCCGTTGGGCAACGCCGTCACGAGGCCGACCGTGTCATTGGCCGTGCTGCCGACCAGCGAGTTGGCGGCGGACACCACGCCTTTCACCCCAGACGAGCCGCTGCCCCAGGTTACCGCGCCCGCGTTGGCCGCCGCGCCGTTGTCCCACATGTGACTGCGCACCACATAATTGCCGTTGGCCAACACCGTCACACCGCCACCGCCGACCATGTCGCCGTCTGTGCTGCCGACCAGCGCGTTGGCGGCAGACACCACGCCGCTCACCCCGGCCGTCCCGCTGCCCCACGTCACTGCGCCCGCACTACCCGCCGCGCCGTTGGCCCAAGCGCGGCAGTACACCACATAATTGCCGTTGGGCAATGCCGTCAAGGTATTGCCCCCGACCCTGTCATTGGCCGTGCTGCCGACCAGCGAGTTGGCGGTGGATACTGCGCCGCTCACCCCGTCCGTCCCGCTGCTCCACGTCACCGCGCCGGCCTGAGCCGCCCCGCCGTTGGCCCAGGCGGGGCTGCTCACCACGAAATTGCCGTTGCTCAGCACCATCACGCCGCCCGAGCCGACTTGGTCATTGGCGGTGCCGCCGGTCAGCGTGCTGATCACCGCGAGCGTCGCGCCATCGTAGAGATAGACCGCGCCGACGCTCATCGCGACACTGGGAATACTGTAGTTGGGATCGGTGACGACAAAGTTGCCGTTGGGCAGCACCGTAACCTTGGTGCCAAACGCGACGCTACCGGTGGGGCCGGGGATATCGGTCTGGGCAGCGTGAGCGACCGGCCTGCTGGCGAGCAGCGCGGCGGCGGCAAGAGTGAGGATCGCAATAGTTTTCATGGTTGTAATGGACGGTTGAACCAGCCGTCATCCTATCAGGTGCCTACCCTCATGGAAGGGCAATCTTCGGTAATTTTTCCGGTGCCAATCAGCTTGTGCCGCCGTTCGGCCAAGTCCCGGAGGGATGAACGACATTCGCCCAGCCCAGCGCTTAAGCGCCGGGGTAGGGACGCTGCTGCCAACCAATCCTATTCCGGACAGCCATGCTGCCAATGAACTCATGCCCCAAGCGCCGGAGCGCCGGGATGAACGGAAACCGGTTCTTCCCGGCGCTCCGGCGATTGGTGGCTGAATTCATTGGAAGCATGGCTGGTCGCGCCAAAGGCCACGAGCGGTTTCCGTCCAGCCAGCGCACCGCGGCCAAGCTACTCGCCGGCTACCTCTGGAACCTCGAGATTCGCCAGGCGGCGACGCCGATGAGGCCGGCCACGACGAAGACTCCGAACAGCAGCAGAAGTTTGCCGCTGGCTGAGGCGCGGTGCGCGGCGCGGACGGCGAGGTTGACGTTCATGTCGGCTTGCGTGTCCACCTGGACGGAGCGTTTGAAGGTGAGCACGCGCCCTTGCTCGGGAATGGCGACGCGGATGGCGGCGGGCGCGGCGACGGCGGCGTCCTGTTGCTGGATGAGGCGCTCGGCCACTTTCTCCAGCGCGGCGTGGTCTTCCGATGAAGTTGCGCCGATGATTTGCTTCGCCTCGTCTTGCGTGTAG
>CAINDV010000063.1 GCA_903847485.1 uncultured Verrucomicrobiota bacterium | reverse complement strand
GATGATGATGTCCACTGTCTTCGGGGGAAGCTCAAGCTCCATCGCGGGTGAGGTGGAACCGGACGGTGTATAACTCAGATACACCGCTTGGTGAATCTGGTCATCGCAGGAAACGGTGCCGACGGACAGCACGGCGCCGTCTGGAAACTGCATGCGAGTTCTCGGCATGAATCGGTCAAACGAGTTCGGCATAGTCAAAAGGGCGAGTTTAAGCGGGCCACCGCCAGAACTGACCGACGCGGGCGGTCAGTGACGTCCGAATTGGAGACTGACGCGGCCCCCCCGCGTTCGGTCTAGTGACCTTGTTAGCCGTTGTGGTTCTCATCCTCTGACCTCATCTGTGTCCGGCTGCCCCTCAATCACCGAAAGCAAACTCACGCCAGCATCGCCGTGCTTGCCACCGGCCCAAAAGCGAACGTAAACACGAGCTGCCAGCCCACACTGCGGACAAACCCAATCGAGAAAATCCCGTGTGTCGGGGATGTGCTCACGCGCGAACTCGTCAAGCAGCCTGGCAACTCCCGGCTTAAGATTGGAACGATGCTCCCGTGCTCCGGTTTCAAAGTCCCGCTTGTGAAATCCAATCTGCGTGCCGCACTGCGAGCAGGTGTAGGCTGTGGTGAGTGGCAACGCCATGCCGTCCAAGACCTCATTGCTGAACTCCGTGTTCTCGAATCGGTCTGTCGCTTGGATGGTGGAAATCATCACGGCGCTCGAAGACGGCTAACGACAAAACTGAGCGGCGCGGGCGGCTCAGCGCGTCCGAATTGTCAACTGACGTGGCCCGCCCGCGTTCGCTCCAGTGATTTTGTTCGGCGGCACTTGAGTCACGACAGTCTCACTCTAGTGTAAGCACTTGATAAAATCGTTTGTCTCGTCCTCGGGTGGAATCGAACACAATATTCGTCGTTCCGTTGCCCGGAACTACTGAGCCGAAGTTGAACCATACTGTCGGCGCAAGTCGAGACGCCCACTGCACCTGGTACATCTTGTTCGATTCGGAAAGCCAACCAATCTCAACTGCTGGCCAAATCACAGCGTTTGTTGCTGTGCCAACGGCTGTGGAGGGAACCGACTCAACCACTGCGTTGAGGGTGAATGTGTTCGGGCCGTCGTTCCATGAGCCTGGGGGCGGTCGATTCGAGGTGAGGACTGAATACAGCAACGCGTAGTACTCATTACCCGTAGCGTTGTTTGGCTCGCCTGCCCGCCAATTCGTGTAGGAGGCAACCTCGCCACTTACCCAACTAAAACTGCCCTGCGGAGGCCGGCTATATCCAATCCACACGTCCGAATTTGTGGTGGCGAAGGTTTGGAGAACCCAAGTGTTCTCTGCCTCGTCGTTTATGGTCGCAAGGTTTCCGCCCAACTGGACGGCCTCCGCCTGCGCGTGTGTCCAACTCCCTGGCGAGAGGAGATAGTAAACATGGCCGTTAGCAGCGTTCGTAACTGGGCCTTGAAGGACTTCGCCAAAGGCAGTGGGCGCGAGGCAGGATAACGCGGCGAGAATGATGATTGTGGTCGTTTTCATGCTGCTGTTGTTCTTTTGTCGATTGCGGTGCGAGCGATTGGTGTCGCCGAACAGTTAAGTATGCGACGGAATTGTCGTCATATTGTTCTGGCGATACGGTGGCAGGGTGGCAAAGGGGCGTCAATGCTGGGGATGGTGCTAGCCAATCGGAGGAGTGTCGCATAGCACGCTGGCAAAGCGACGGGAAGCCAGACCAGCGCGGAGGCGCAGAGCGGCGTGGCGTCGCGCCGAGAGAACCGTGGAATGGCCCGCGCAAATCTCCGACGGGTCTTAGACTGCGGCAGTCCAAAACGCTTGGTCGCATCCCGCCGG
>CAINDV010000062.1 GCA_903847485.1 uncultured Verrucomicrobiota bacterium | reverse complement strand
GATGATGATGTCCACTGTCTTCGGGGGAAGCTCAAGCTCCATCGCGGGTGAGGTGGAACCGGACGGTGTATAACTCAGATACACCGCTTGGTGAATCTGGTCATCGCAGGAAACGGTGCCGACGGACAGCACGGCGCCGTCCGGAAACTGCATGCGAGTTCTCGGCATGAATCGGTCAAACGAGTTCGGCATAGTCAAAGGGGCGAGTTTAAGCGGGCCACCGTCAGAACTGACCGACACGGGCGGCTAGTGATGTCCGCATTGGCAACCGACGTGACCCGCCCGCGTTCGGCCCAGTGATTTGGTTAGGCGACATTGGTTGAGTGGAAAAAGAACTTCCGAAAAAGCAGATGCACGCCGGCACCAAGTCCTGCTCCGGCCAAGCTGAGAAGCGAATAGAAGCAAAGGAGCAAAAAGCCCAGCGGCCAAAGAGCGCCAGGGGCTCGCAGAATGAGAACGAAAAAGGCGATTACCTGGCCCAGCCACGCCCCAACTGCCCACAGCCAGAACCGGCGCGCAGAGAAACACGCGGGAATAAAACCAGCGGCGACCAGCGCGCAGTGGTAGAAAGGCAAGTCGGCATCCCACGGCTCACGGTGCCCGGTAAGCGGTGCTGAGAGAAACCAAATCAGCGATCCCAAGAGCAGGGACAGGCCGAACAGGAGAAGGTGTTTGTGTGCGGCTTTCATGGGAGACGCTCTGTGTCGCCTAACGCTTAAGCTCACCCACGCGGGCGGTCAGTGGCGTCCGAATTGGAAACTGCCTTCGCCCGCCCGCGTTCGGTGCAGCGCCCTTGTTCGGCATTTCATCTAGGAACATACTCCTCCGGGTGCTGGTGAGCGTGTTTGACGATGCGGGCATAAACGTCAATGCCAGGGTCAGCTTTGTCATACCGATCATCAAAAGCGTCAATCTGATCCCATAGCGTCTGAAGTTCGCTCTCAGGTGCGTCTCGCTCTATGGCTGTCTGCAATTTCGGTTCGACCACTTTAGCAACCGCCAAGAGTTCATCGAGCACTTTGGCTCTGCCTTCTGAGCCGTGAAACCGAAGCGCCTCCGCCGCCCCCTCAACCAGTTTCCAACTGCCCGCAGGATCGTCACTCAGGACGACAGACTGCATGCCTCCGTTTCCCCATTGGCCGTCGAGGCCCATGATAAAGAAATAGTATCTCAGTCCTTCCGGCATTCCGCGGGCTGTTCGGAGTTGTGCTTGCTCGTACGACTCCTGGCCGCCCGGCGTCCACTGAACGAGGCCGCAAACGGTTGGCCAAAGGGGCGCATCATAAAGATCGCGGTGACGGACTTTGGTCCAATACGCTCGATCAAGTGTGACGGTCTTCTTCTCGGTAGCCATATTCGTGCATCCCTGTAAGCCAAGCAGTGCAAGTGCTATGAGGGTGGCAGCGATGCGTCTCATGCCGAACAGTTAAGTATGCGACGGAATTGTCGTCATGTTGTTCTGGCGATACGGTGGCAGGGCAGCCAAGGGCCGTCAATGCTGGGGAATGGTGCTGGCCAGCGGAGGCTTGTCGCCTATCACGCCGGCAAAGCGACGGGAAGCCAGACCAGCGCGGAGGCGCAGAGCGGCGTGGCGTCGCGCCGAGAGAACCGTGGAATGGCCCGCGCAAATCTCCGACGGGTCTTAGACTGCGGCAGTCCAAAACGCTTGGTCGCATCCCGCCGG
>CAINDV010000061.1 GCA_903847485.1 uncultured Verrucomicrobiota bacterium | reverse complement strand
CTCGCCCTACCACGCCAGGCGTTTTCAAACACGCTCTAAGGCGCGCGCCGTTCAGGGCCAACTCCGTAGGAGCGTCATGGTTATAGCTCCGTCCAGCCCAGACTCCCCAAGCCCCGGAGGGGCGGAATGTCTTTGCGGGGTGCCTACATTCCGTCCCTACGGGGCTGGGGGAACCTCTGGGCTGGACGTGACTATAAACATGGCGCTCCTACGGAGCTGACACTGAGCGGCGCGCCTCCGGTCATTCCTTAATTCAACGGCAGTGGCCCGCCGCCCCGGCGGCACCGCGCCGCATCACCACTGCTACGAATCCGCTTTCTCCTACTCCGGCGGCGTGAAATTTTGGCTCCCGACGGCCGACTTTAGCACGCCGTAGCACTTCAGCACGGGCTTCACGTAAGCCCGCTTGGGCCGCCGCGATTCTCCCGGAGCCGACTCCACCTTACCTCCGGGCCGCGTGGCCGCAAGTGCTTCTGTTATGTGTTCGTTACCAAGTGATGGCATCATAGGTCTGGTTCAAAGTAGATTGTGAATTCGTTCCTGAAAGGCGGGCGGAACTGCCTTGGGCCGGCCCGCTGGCGGCGGCGGCGGTGCTCACGGCTTGCAGGCGGAAGAAGCGACTCTCCGCGCCGAGACTTAGCGCCACGGTGTAGCGTCCGCCTTGCACCACCGGCGCGGCCACCACATTCTCCCAGGCGGCACCTATCGCCTGGCTGGCCTGCAATTGCCACAGCGCGGAAACCTCAGCCCAGGAGAGTTCCACCCCGGCTGGCGTGAGCGTGATCGCCAACGACGGTGCCACCGATAGCGGAGCGCCCGCCGAAGAGTCCGCCAGGACGATGAAGGCACTGGCCCCCACCTCACCGGTGCCGGTGAAAACCACCGTGTTATCCTCGCCCTCAGCCATGAACGCGCCCAAGTCCAGCGCGAGATAACCGCCGGCCACCAGCGCAGTAAGCGGCAGCACCTGGCCGTTCACGGAGATCGCCAGCGAGGTGAGGCCGGGGCAGCCATTAAACACCCTCAGATACCGTTCCACGCTGGGAACCCCTTCGAGCCGCTGCGTAACGGTGCCGCCTTCCTTGACGAACAAACTCACCAAGGAGGGATCGCTCGTGCCGAATAGGGCGGCACAGCCTCCGACGCCTTCAGCAAACGTGTTGACCGTTGCGGTTGGACCGCTGGTAGGCCGGCTGGCAATCACATCAACTTTGGTGGTTCCAGGAGGCAGGGCGGTTTTGGTGGAGGTGTCCGGGATACTGAGGCCCGAGACGATTACCCCGCCCGCTTCGTTGTAAGCCGTGCAAGTGACGGTGCAGTTGAGCATCTTGGAGGCCCTGGCAGCGCTCAAACCCGGCAGACACTCAAACGTCATGGTCAAGTAGGTTCTCACCCCGTCATCCACGGGAGCGAGAATTGGCTGGATGGCTGGCCGAGCGCAGGTGGGGCTATAGACCACATAGACGGAATTGCCGTATTGCTCGACGCTGAAGGTGCCAGCGTCGACCCAGGTTGGGTTCGAGGTAAAGCCAGTGGTGTCCACCGTGAATTTGTTGGCGGCGAAACCCACGATGCTGCCGCTGGCCGTAGCGATGGGCCAGGCATAGCGATGGGTATTGTCAAAGCCGACCGCGTCACCGGCGGTGCTCCCGGTGAGCGTGACAAGCTTAATGGTGAACTTACTTCCGCTGCTGGCACTGGTGGTGAGCGTGCCGCTGATGTTCAGCAGATCCCAACCGGGGGCGGTGCCGGCGGTGCCGCGAGCGTCGTTGATCTGCCAATCGTAGTTGCCGCCGCCTTCCCAAGTCGTGTTTCCGGCCGAGAGGGTGCCCAGGACGACGCCGGGAGCGAGGTGCCCGCCGCTCTTGACGTCGAGGCTGCCGACGGTGCCAATGCCGCCCAGAGTTCCGCCGGAGTTCACCGTCACCGCACTGCTCGCTGCGGAGCCGCTGACGAGGAGTTTCCCCACGTTGACGGTTGTAGCGCCGTTGTAGCCGTTGACGGCCCCGAGTGTCAGGGTGCCGGTGCCGGACTTGGTGAGGCCACCGGTGCCCGAAATTGAGTTTTGAAATTCGGAAGTTTTCTCGGCTGCCGAAATAACCGTGAGCGCGTAATTATTGGCAATGGTGCCGGCGAAGGTCGTGTTGCCGGTCAGATCGAAGGTTTGGGCAGCGGTCAGAGTCAGGGGGCAGTTGAACGCCGACAGCGCGCCGGAACTGTTGGTGAAGCCGGCGGAGAGGCTCACGGCATTGCCGGCAATCGTATATCCGCTGCCGGTGATGGTCACCGAGCGGAGGCTCAGCCCGGTCATATTGTTGGCGGGGTTGACCAAGGTGGGGCCCACCGCCGGAAAGATGACGTCACACCCATTCACTGGCACTGCCCCCGCATCCCAGTTGGCAGCCGTATTCCAGTTCAAGTCGCCCCCGCCCGCTCCGCCCGTCCAGATGTAGGTCAGGTTGTTGGGCGAGATCGAGCCGCTCCACGCACCCGCAGTGGTCAGCGTGGTGCTCAAGGTGGCCGTGCCTGCCACATCGGCACTGACGTTGGCATGGTCGGTGCCGGTAGCCATGCTGGCAAATTGCACGCGCCAGGTCTGGCCGGGAGCCAGGGAACTGATGGCCGTGCTGTCCACCGTATCCGTTCCGGTCAGGTAAGCCCATTTCACGGCATAATCCACAAAGGTGGTGGTGTTCGCGCCCGCTGGGCCGGCTTGAGCGCCGACGAAACGGACATACCCATCGTCCGTGTGGCCGGGCAATGTGTTGAAGTCGGGGTGAACTTTGCTGCTGCTGGTGCCATCACGGTCGTCCATGTGAACATGATCCCAAGCGGTAGATGCGGTGACGACATTGGCTACGGCGGGGACGTTAAGTTCCAGTTGGTGATCCGCAAAGCCGCCCGCCGTATCCCAACTGAACGCGTAGTCGGGAACATTATCTGCGTTTTTGTCAAGCAACACCATGAGGTTGTCATTCCAAACAGAACCGGTGGGATAGGCAGGGTCGGGGTCTTTGATGCGGGCCCGGAAATAGACATAGTTGGCGTCGGCGGCGTAGTAGGCGGTGGGATAAGTGGCATCGCCCACAAAATCCAGTCGCGCTTTGTTCCCGGTAAGACCGGTGTTGGCGGCGCTGGCGACCAAGCCGGGAATGGTCTGCCACTGGGCGGCGGAAGGCCAGTTGGGTTTGGCCGTTGCGACCGGAAAGACGTCGTAGGTGGTGGCGGCGGCGGGTTGGGCCAGCAGCGCCAGGCCAGCGGCGAAAACGGGTGCCAGGGGTCGGAACGCGGCGCATACATGCCTGGTCGTAGTGAGAAGCATCCAATTCGAGGTCGTGTTCATAGTTTTAGATTCCAGCCAAAAATAATGCTGTGCCAAGCGGCCCGGCTCGTCCGGCAGCCCCGTCCATCGCTGCGAGGGTTGTGTGGAGGCAAATGAAAGCGCTGCAGTTTGTGAAAAATTCCCACGCGGTTATCCGCCCATCGGGGCGTTTTGGCCGGCACTTAAGGGCAGACTTGAAGGCAAGTCGTTCTGGCGGCAGGTAGCTAGCCAACCGACGCTCGGGATGGTACGAGTGGCTTTGGCCGGACTTAGCCGGATGTGACCTGGCGTAACCAGGTTTGATCAGGTTTGACCAGGTTTGACGCTCCTTGACCCCGGCTGGCCGCGACGCAGGCACCGGCAGAAAGCCACGGCTCGCCCGGACGGCACCTGGGAAGGAACCGCTCGCGCCGCGCAGGGCCATCCCCGCCGAGCCATCTGGCATCAAACTTGGCATCACATTCAACCCGAGAAAACCGTTCGCCGGTAAGCATCTTTCCACTACCAACACATAGACTAAGCGCAGTCCATATCAGAGTCCAACCGCTTTCCGCAACCCTATTCTGGGGTTTTCACGCAAAGTAGCAGCCGGCAAGATGGGTTGAAGAAGCAACCGCGATGCAAGCCCCGGGCCGGTTTGCAACCCGAACGCCGAAGTCGGAGCGAAGAGCGCACGCGGCCCGCGTGCCGACTTGGGCGGTCGGCCCAAACTATCGTCGCCCATGAAGGGGGCAGTCCCGGCTATTGGCCAATTATCAGCGACGAGTCCCACGGATTGTCACTTATTGGCCCATAGCCGGGCCTGACCCCTTCCCGACCGCGTCCAAGGCGTCGAGGACGGCCACCTTCAGATACTTGTTGGTTCATTTCGTTTGCGCCATCGCTTGTTCCATGACTTCCACGGGCGGTTCGACGCCTGTGTAGAGCTTGAATTTATAGACCGCCTGCCAGAGCAACATCCGGTCGCCATACACGAGATGGCAGCCGCGGTGCTCCGCGTCCTGAAGCAGTTGGGTTTTTCGGGGATTGGTGACAATGTCCATCACGGTCATGTCCGGGCGCAGGAGTTCCGCGGGGACGAGGGATTTTCCGGCCAGGGGTGTGTTGGCCATTCCGACCGGCGTGGTTTGGATAACGATGTCCGCCTCGCTGACGCTGGACTCCAACCGGGAGAAGTCTCCCCAGGGGCAACCGAGGTCTTTGCCCAAGGACTCGGCCATGGCGATTTCTTCCGCCCGATTGAGCACCGTCAGTTTGCCCCCGGCTTGGTGCAAGGAGAACGCGATAGCGCGGGCGGCGCCGCCGGCGCCAAGCAAAACCACCTTCTTTCCGGTCACGTCCGTTTTTTCCTGCAAGGCTTTCAGACCCCCTTGGCCATCGGTGGTGCCGCCGATGAGTTTGCCGTCCCGGTTCACCACCACGGCGACGGCGCCGACCATTTTGGCTTCGGCATCGAGCGCATCGAGAAACGGGATGATGGATATTTTGTAGGGGATCGTGACGCCGGCGGCGGCAATGCCCAGATGCCGCATGCCCGCGACGGCCTGCTGGAGGTCATGGACGACGAACGGCACATAAAGGTAGTTCAGTCCCAGGGCTTCCATCGCCGCATTGTAGATGGCGTACATCTTACTGGTTCGGTAAGTCGAACCAAAGAAGCCGATCAGTTTTGTCTCGCCGTTAATCTTCATGGGGATAGTTCTCCAGTTGGTGGATAATTGTGTCTGCGATGGTTTCCTGGGATTCCGAACGGCACGCCACGGTGAGGTGGGCCAGCGCGCGGTAGATGGGCCGGCGCGCCGCGAGCAGTTCAGCCAGCGATCTTGCGGGGTCGTCAGGATAGGGAAAGAAGGCCGGAATGCCCCGGCCGGTAATCCGGGGCAACAACACTTCTTGCGCGACGTCCAAGAACACAAGGGTGCCCAGGCCGGTCAGTAGGGGGCGATTTTCTTCGGCCAGCGGCAATCCTCCACCGGTGGCCAGGACGAACTGCTGCTCGTTGTGGGCAACGGAGACAGCCCGCAGCGCCGCGGTTTCCAGGTTGCGGAAATAGTCCTTCCCATACTTCTGGAAAATCTCGCGAAAGCGCAGCGCTTCCCCCTTTTGTTCGCCATGCAGTCGTTCGATCTCGGCATCCATGTCGGTGAAACGCAGGCCCAGCTTTTGCGCCAGGACTTTCCCGATGGTGGTCTTACCACTCGATTTCATCCCGATGAGAATTAGGTTGTGTCTGGGGTTCATGGGAAAAAGGGAAGCACCGGGGTTGGAAAGGTTGCGTCACGCCTCCTCGACCACCTCGAAATCCGCTCCCGCCTGCTTCATTTCTCCGATATAGGTATCAAACGATTTTTCCACCATTTGAGCATCGGATATTTTGGTTTCGCCGTCCGCGGCCAAGCCGGCGACGGAGAAAGCCATGACCATGCGATGGTCATAGTAGCCGTCAATCCCGGCCCCCATTAGTCGCCAACTCCCGTCTTGATGGATGACCAAGCCGTCTTCCTTCTCCGTGACCTTGGCCCCCATTTTCTTGAGTTCCCGGCAAACTGCGGCGATGCGATCGCACTCCTTCCAGCGGGCGGTCAGCGCATTCTTGATCGTAGTTTCGCCGCGGGCAAAGCAGGCCGCGATGGCCAGGGTCGGCACTTGGTCCGGCAAAGCGTTCATGTCCACCTCGAGGCCCTTGAGGTGGCTCGTCTTCGCGGTGATGACCTGGTCTTCGATGGCTATGTCCGCCCCCATTTTCTGGAGGATATAGATCATCTGCTTGTCGCCGTAAGGATCGCTGAGGTCCATGCCTTTCACCGTGACTTCGGAGTTGGGAGTGATCATGGCCGCCAGCAGAGGATAACTAGGCGCCGACCATTCATACGGAATGGCCACGTCAAACGGGCGGGGCGGCGGATTGCCCGGAAACCGGTAGTGCCGGTATTGGTTTCCGACGTTCTCATAGGCGAGACCGGTCTTCGCGAACCAGTAGAGCAGCAGGTCAATGTAGGCGGTTTCCCCGGGATTCTCGACATGCACCTCGACCGGCTTCTCGGAGAGCGCCGCGGCGATCAGCACGCTGAAGACCGGCTGGCAACCCACGCCGTCCATGTGCGCCGTGCCGCCGTTGACTTTGCCTTTGAACACAAAGGGGGCCATGCCGTCTTCCTTGGTCGAGATCACGGTCACCCCGAGTTCCTGGAAGGGGGCGATGAAGTTCCGCGTGATCTTGCGGAGCTTCCGCAACGACTCATCGCCGGTCAAAATGGTCCAACCCGGGCACGCCGCCGCGACGCCGGCAATGAATACCAGCATGGTGCCCGAGTTATTGACGTTGATCACGTCCTCTGGAGTCCGCAGTTTGCCGGCGACGCCTTTGACCTGGAACACCTCCGGTTCGATCTCTTCGATTACCGCCCCATACAAACGCATGGCTTTGACGGCTTCGTGCCAGTCGCTGCTGATTTTCGGCTGGCGAATCACGGAGGTTCCGTCCGCCAGTCCCGCCAGGATCAGGGCGCGGAAGGAATGGGTTTTCGAGGGCGGCATGGAGATATTGCCGCGCAGGGGGCCGCTCCGGCGGACTTTCAGGTAACGCATGGTCTGTCTTTCTTGAGGTGCTGCACCAGTTGTTTCAGCCCTTCGTAATAGCTGTCCTCTTTCCTCCCGGTGACCTGGCCGATCCGGATCTCATCCAAGAGGTTGACCTTCTGGTTCACACCGGTTCGGCCGATGTCCGACATGTGGACTTCCATGACGGGTTTGCTCAAGTCCACGAGCGCCTGGCGGAAACAGTAGGCATACCGGATCAGCGCGCCCGGATTGACGAGCACGCCGTGGGCGGCGCGGGAAGAATCCTGTTGCAAGAAATCAATGATGGCGCCCTCGTGGTTGGACTGGAAAAACTCGACCCGGACGCCCAATTCCTCCGCCAACTTCTGCAACGCGGCGTTGATTTCCCCCAAGGTGATCGTCCCGTACCGGGCCGGGTCCCGCTTGCCCAGGAGATTCAAATTGGGCCCATGAAGGACCAGAATCGTGATGGCCTCAGTTGGTTGCATGGTTCACATCATCAGTTGCGGAAAAATCACCTGCGCCCGGCTCCGGCCCGGCCGGGATGGACTTGCGCGCTCTGCGAGTTGAATTTTGAGTCATAAACACGGGCGGATGGTGGCTCACCTTCAAGCCAAAGTCCATCTTCATTCCACCTTCACCTTGCCTAGCCGCGCCGATCTCTGAGAGCCTGTTTGAAAATGCCGGTCGTGGTAGGGCGAGGCTCCTGCCGAGCCTTGCAGAACCAGCGCCTGGCTGCGGCGGTCGAGG
>CAINDV010000060.1 GCA_903847485.1 uncultured Verrucomicrobiota bacterium | reverse complement strand
CCTTCTCCTCGAGCAGCGTACGATTACCGGTCTGGCGCATGTAGCGCTGGGCGATATCGAGCAGAGCAAAAGGCGACTGCATGTAGAAACTGCCGGCACGGCCATCCCTGGCGCTGAGCCAGGTGGAGTTGAAGACGCCACCGGCGGACATGAAGGCCGTGAGCATGCGTTTGGCCTCGTCCGGAGCGAACATGGTGAGCAGGCTCGCGGAGAACGAAAGGTCCCAAGTCACGGCACTGCCGTCGCCAAAGCCGAGATCATAGAAGGGCCGTATCGCCGAATCGGCCCGGTCGCGCCGACAGAAGAGCACGCTTAGAATGGAGCGTTGATAGAACTCATCCAATCGCGGGTTGCCGGTCTCGATGCGGGGCAGTTGTGCCGCGGCCCGGCGCAGCAGATCCACGGTCGTCTGGCGGCTGGCAGCGAAACGCGCCGCCAGGTCCACCGCATAATGGCCGGCAGGCTCCGCGGCCCCCGCGTCCGCGACCAGCAAGGCGACGTGGACGATACGCTGCCCCCGTGCGGGAAGGTCCAACCGCCAACCATCGCCTTGCGACGGGCCGATGTCGCTGAGAGCTTGGAGCAAAAACCCGCCTTCCCTCCGGCTGAATCGGGCGCTGCGTTTGTTTTCCCAAGCCGGCTCGACGGGAGGAGGCATACTATTTCCGCCGGAAGGGACTTCCACCCTGTCGCCAAGCGGCTGGTCGGGGATGAGGGTAAGCGACAGGGGACGGGCGGTGCGATTGGTGATCGTGAGTTCCTCATACGCACCATCCACATCCGCCGCCGGCACGGTACGGGATACCACGCCAAAGGAGATCAGATCCTTGCCCAGGTAGTGGTGAAAGGTGCCGCGGCGGGTGTACGCGTCCGGCGCCCAGGTGGCTCCCTGGAACGGGAGCATAAGAGCATTGCCCCAGTTCTTCCAGATTCCGAGCGCCCGGTTGTCCAGCGCCCGATTCCAATTCTGCCAAACACACAGCGGGTTATCGCGCCACTCGTCCTGATTGTCCTCGATCAGCGCGCCGAGGGTCTCCTCGCGGAATGACAGATTAAACGCGGCAGGCACCCGGCTTACCGCCCGGGGAGCGATCCACAACGAATCGATGCCGGTCACGGTGTATTCCCTGAAACTGACCGCGCCACGGGCGTTTATCAGGCGCAAATCGATGCCCTTAAGCGCGATCTGCCGCCGCGGCATGGCCAAGGACTCGGGCGTTAGAAAATCGGGGGATGCCATGCCCTGGGCGTGGCCGAGTTTTTCACCGTTCTTCAGAGCCGTATCTGGAGACGCGCCCTGCGCGACCAACAACGACGCTCCTATCATCGCGCCATGGCTGACTCCCATAAAGTACCGCCGATTCATGTCTTGCATAGTCTTTGCTCCTTGTCGGTCTTTCATTTCTTAGCGGCGAGCTTTGTTCCTGTTGGCACAATCGAAACAGCCTCGTCTCTTTCAAGCGACAAGACGAGTTTACCATCGGCAACTGGAACGCCCTTGATCAAAGGCACGCAGCCTTTCAAAGTGATTCGATAAACGTCAACGTCCTTGGTCTTTTTCCAATCGCCCGGCAGTTGCCATGATTTATCCCGGTAACCAGACTTGCTGTAGGCGATGATCTCCTGCTTGTGCCAAAGGGCGGGAACAAAGAGATCATCGTCTTCGCGCAACACGAAGTCGCCTTTGCGGATGATGCGCTTTCCGGATTCGTTCCGGGCGACAACTCCATCGCTGTAAAACAGAGCGTCATTCTCAAACTTCACTCGCTCCAACCGGCTCAGGTAATACCACGGTAGGGACGTGCGACAGAACATGCCGAGAAAGCCGGGCATGTTATCCTTGTCCTGTTTCCAAATTTCCTCTCCGTGCATGCTGGAGCCGAAGCGGAAATCGCCATCGCCGCCTCGATCCGTGCGGCCTCTCGCCCCCAGGCATTCGGGGATCTCCATCTGGTTCCATGAATACCACCACGACATCGCTTGCAATCCGACGAAGTGTTCACCCGGCGGGTGGGCCCAGCCGG
>CAINDV010000059.1 GCA_903847485.1 uncultured Verrucomicrobiota bacterium | reverse complement strand
CCGGTTGTTCTTCACCATCAGCCCGATGGTTGCGCGGTAATTGAAATGCTCGATGATGTCGTCAACGTTTTTCGAGAAGCCGTTGATGTAGGCGCGGAAGTTCTCCTCCAACAGCGTGTGGTCTTCCTCATAGACCGAGCGGAGCGTCCAGTCAGTGGTGTTGGAGAACGGGCACTGCTTGGGATTCAGCTCCAGTTCCTTGACCAGCTTGACGAGTTCCTTCTCGGTGAGCTTGGGCCGGTTCTTCAGCACCTCGGCGGACTTCTTTGCCCGCCAGTCAATCAGCACGCACTCCAGACGGCGAATGACGATGATGGGCAGGATGACGCTCTGGTATTCGTAGGACTTGAACTTGCCGCGCAGTCGCTCGGCGGATTTCCAGATGTCGGACGCGAGATTGTCGAGCTTGGGTTTGTTGAGAGAGAGGGCCATAGAGTTGAGACCTAATTAGCGTTGTAGGTGCGCGGCAGGCCGAAGGGGAAACGGCGGCCCGATCCACCCATGTCTTTCAACCGCTCCTTGTCCACGGCGTTGACGTTGAACGGCGGGTTGGCGAGGACGAAGTCGAAGCGGCCCGTGGCGTCGTGCGGGTCGGGGCAATGCCGAATGCCGAATTGACGGAACTTCGCACTTCGGACATCGGACATCGGACTTCGCCCCGGCATTCCAGAGGCGTTTTTCAAGCGCGGCATTGTCGGTGTCCTTTTCGGAGAGGGCGATCCAAATCATGCGGCGGGGAGTTCAGGGCTGGGCGTGCTGCTGGAAGAACTTCACGATGATGGCCGGGGCGGTGGCGGGGAATTGGTGCGTGCCCGGATGAATGAATGTCACCACGGGCGCGCCGAGTTTCGACGGGTAGAGGGTGCAGCCTTTCTCCCCCTCCCAGGGCTGGCCTTCGCGGCATTGGTTGAGGTTTCGCAACGCGGCCATCATCTGCTGCTGCCAGGCGAATTTGACCAGCGTGTCGTTCTGGCCCGCAGCGTGCAGAACGGGCTTGGGTTTGAGCTGGGGCAGGGTTCTGGCGGCAGCCGCGGCGGATGGAGCGAAGGCCGCAAAGCGGTCGCCGCGCGCGGCCCAGAGCAGGTAGGTGAACCCGCCGCCATTGGAATGGCCGGTGGCGTAGAGGCGCTTTTCGTCCACGCGGTAGTCTGACTTGAGGCTCGCGAGGACGGCATCGAAGAACTTCAGGTCGCGGTCGCCCTGGTCGCCAACCCCGGCTTGCCAGCCCGGTTTCTTGCCCTCGGGATCAGTGAGGCGGCCGGGTGTGTTGAGACCCTGCATGTACACGACCATCGCCTCCGGCCAGCAGGTGTGGTAACTGAAGCTGCGCGCAGCGTTGTGCATCGTGCCACCGTGGCCGTGAAAAGCGAACACTACCGGGACGGCACTGGTCCGGGCTTGGGGCGGCACGTAAACGAGCGCCTCGCGGACGACGCTGTCAACCTTCCACTCACGCCGCGTCAGGGCGTCGGCCGCGAAAACCCCGGCCACGGTGGCGAACCAGAGCGCCAGTGGGAAGAGCCGGCGATGGGCTGCGTGCCCGATGCGCGCTCGGAGCCGAATGCCGAAACTGACTTTGATGTCGCTCATGTGCCTGTCCATTGCCGTAATGCGCCCGCCGCTGCGATGGGAAGGCTAACCCACTGGCGCTACAGCGACAATGACCTTTTGCGGGCATCCGTCCGTTTGGTTTTCCAGAGGAAGATGGACGGATGGACGCTGCGCATGAATGGGCGTGGCCGAAATGGCGGCGGCACCGCTGCCCACAGCCACCATGCACAGGCGAGATCCTACCGCGCCGCGACTGGATACCCGCACCAAAGTAGCCGGGCGGAGGAAGGGAAAACCCCTGGAAAACGGAGCGCCAACCTCAGCAGGCCAAAGTCAGGAGCCTAAAGGCACAGGGAACCTGGTGCCGACAACTGCAAGATGGATTTCCCTCGCCGGACAGAAGTTGGTTGCCCGGGGGAATCTCACAGGTGGCTGGCGGTAGGGGTTGGGCCGGAGGAAAGCTCCAGACTAAACCCGAATTCCGAGGTCGAATGACGATTGACGAAAGAATGACGAAGTCCGAAGCCCGAAACCCGCTGAATTCCTGGTTAGACGGGACGAGAGATTCGGCACAGAACCTAACCGCCGGAGGCGGCGATTCGTCATTCGGCTTACTGGCTCCATTCGTCATTCGCCATTCAACTTCGGAGTTCGGACTAAAGGCACGCCAGACGGCTCCGTTATCGGTGTTTCTACTCTTACTTTGATTCTTACTCGTGGCATCGCCGCTCTTACGAAAATCGGATAACCAGCCTTGGCGGAGAGGGGGGGATTCGAACCCCCGATAGGGCTTTTGACCCTATAACGGTTTAGCAAACCGCCGCCTTCAGCCACTCGGCCACCTCTCCAAACCACTGCATACATTGGCTTTAATGCCTCTTTTACCCCCTCCCACATCGCACCCCGACTTGCTTTATTGCAGCATCCATGCAACAACGTAGCGCACAGAAACTACCGCATCGCGCAAGGCCAAGCAACAGCAAAGCTGGCCCCGGAAGGTGCAGCCGGGTCCGGCGAACGTAAGCAAGCAGGCGAGCATCTGCGGGTCGGTGGCTTCAAGGGCCATGCCGGCGCGGATGTGAGCTATCGGCGGCAGAAGAGCAAGACCATCGCCCGGCTGCATTTGGGCGAGGAAATTGCGGAGTTCTGGACACCTCGGCGGAGCACGCACCGCTGGCCAGTAAACCTCCGGGAGCCTGGGGCAAAAGTGATGCCCCCTTCACGGCGGGTGGTAACGGGGCCAAAATATATTACCCCGCCCAAAGCTTGCTTTATTCCTGCCGTCCCCCACTGTTTCAAGGACTAATCGTGAGCAACTTGACTGACCAACCATCCCCGCCTGACCCAGCGGCGGCGGCGACCGCCCTGCCGGCCACCAACTTCGAGCCGCCACTGCGCCAGCGCGCTGAAGCGGCCATTCGTGAGCAAGCCGCCCGGTCGCCGGAAGACCACGCGGCCCTGTCTTCCAAGGCAACGCAGCGGACACTCCACGACCTGCGCGTCCATCAGATCGAATTGGAGATGCAGAACGAGGAGTTGCGCCGGGCCAAGGCGGAGTTGGACGCTGCCCGGACGCGCTATTTCGACCTCTACGACCTGGCCCCGGTGGGCTATCTCGTCGTCGGCGAAGGCGGGCTGATTCTGGAAAGCAACCTCACCGCCGCCACACTGCTGGGCGTGCCTCGGAGCGCGCTGCCCCAGCGGCCGATTTCCCGCTTCATCCTGAATGAAGACGTGGGCATTTACTACCGGTTCCACCAGAAGCTCTTGACGACCAGCAAGCCGCAGACGTGCGAGCTGCGGCTGGTGTCGTCGGACGGGAAAGTATTCTGGGCGCACCTGGAAATCGCCGTTGAGACGGAGTCCGCCGACACGCCCTCGCACCGCATCACGATCACCGATATTACCGAGCGCAAGCGGGCGGAGGAGGCCGCCGTGAAAACTCAGCGGTGGCTGCATGGCATCAGCCAGTTGCAGCAGTCGCTCCTGGTCGCGGCCCCGCTGGCCGAGCGACTGCGGATGGTCACCGATGCCGTCGTCCGCCTGTTCGACGCGGATTTCTGTCGCGTCTGGCTGATCCGGCCCGGCGATCTGTGTGCGCGGGGCTGCGTTCATGCCGAGGTGCCAGATGGCCCGCACGTCTGTCGGCAGCGTGACCGGTGTTTGCATTTGCTGACGAGTTCCGGCCGCTACACCCACACTGATGGCCAAAGGCACCGGCGGGTTCCTTTTGGGGGGTTACAAGATCGGGCGCGTCGCCTCGGGCGAAGAGCACAAGTTCGTCATTAACGAGGCCCAGAATGACCCACGCATACACGACCGAGCCTGGGTCCGCGAGTTGGGACTCGTGTCGTTCGCCGGTTACCAGCTCCGACCGCCGGGTAAGGAGGCTCTGGGCGTGCTGGCCCTGTTCGCCAAGCATCCCATCGGTGCCGAGGAAGATGCCGCTTTGGAGGGACTCGCAAGCATGGTGGCGCTGGTGGTCAAGCAAGCCCTGGCCGAAGAGTTGCTGCACCGTTCGGAGGCGAAGTTCCGCACGCTCTTCGATTCGACGGCCGACGCCGTGGTGCTGCTGGGCGAAAACGGTTTCTTCGATTGCAACCACGCGACCCTGGCGATGTTCGGCTGTGCGACCCAGCAGGAATTCTGCACGAAACATCTCGCTGACCTTTCCCCGCCGCAGCAGCCGGACGGCAGGGATTCCCGGACGCTGGTGCAGGAGCGAATCGCTGCCGCGCTGGCCACGGGGAGCCAGCGCTTCGAGTGGGTGCATCGGCGGATGGACACCGGTGTCCCGTTCCCGTCGGAGGTGTTGTTCAGCGCCTTGCAAATGGAGGGACAGCCCATGCTCCAAGCGGTAGTGCGCGACATTACCGAGCGCAAAGAGGCGGAGCTTGACCATGCGCTGATCATCGAAACCGCCCTGGACGGGTTCTATATGTCGGATCGGGAGGGCCGGATACTGGAAGTCAACGATGCCTATTGCCGGATGAGCGGTTACTCGCGCGCGGAGTTACTCTCCCTGCGCCTCGCGGACCTGGAGGCTGCGGAGACGAGCGCGGACTTCAAGCGGCATACTGAGAAGATCGTTGCCGAGGGGCAGAGCCAGTTTGAAACCGCTCACCGCCGCAAGGACGGGAGTATCTTCCAGTTGGCGTCCAGCGTGCAGTTCTCCCTCGCGCGGGGCGGCGTCTTCATCGCCTTCATGCAGGACATCACCGTACGCCTCTAGGCGGAGGCGGCGCGCCGGGAGGCGGAGCGTTTCACCCGCGCCACCATTGACGCCCTCCCCGACCATCTCTGCGTCTTGGATGCCACCGGGGCCATTCTTACCACCAACCGCGCCTGGGATGACTTTGCCGCGGCCAATGCGCTCCCGACACCGCCCAGTGGCGGCGCGGCCAACTATTTGGCGGTCTGCGATGCGGCGGTCGGCCACGAAACCACGGATGCCACCGTTTTCGCAGATGGTATTCGCACGGTGCTCAGTGGCGAACGCGAGGAGTTCGCGCTGGAGTACCCCCGTCACTCGCCGACGGAGCAGCGGTGGTTTGTCGGCCGCGTGACGCGCTTTGCCGGAACCGGCCCCGTGCGAGTGGTCGTCACGCACCAAAACATCACCCAACGCAAGCAAGCGGCGGTGGCGCAGCAAGCGGCCAGGGCCGCCGCCGAGGCTGCCACCCGTAGTAAAAGCGCGTTCCTGGCTAACATGAGCCACGAAATCCGCACGCCGATGAACGCCATCCTCGGCTTCTCCCAACTGCTGTTGCGCGACGCGGAGCGCACCGGCCGCTGTCAGCCAGAGCATGTGACCACGATCATGCGCAGCGGGGAGCACCTGCTGCGGATCATCAACGACATCCTGGAGATGGCGCGCATTGAATCCGGCCGGGTGACGCTTACCCTGGCTCCCTTTGACCTTTACGGCTTGCTGGAGGATCTGGAGCGCATGTTCAGCCTGCGCGCCCGAGCCAAGCAACTGCGCTTCCAGGTCGAGCGACAAGGCGAGGTGCCGCGTCACCTCCTGGCCGATGAAACCAAGCTGAGCCAGGTTTTCATCAATCTGCTGGGCAACGCGATGAAGTTCACGCCCAACGGCGGGGCGATCACCTTGCGGCTGCGCTCCGAACCGGAGCTAGACGGGGCGCTACGCCTGCACGCCGAAATCGAGGACACGGGCACGGGGATCGCCCCGGAGGACCTTTCGCACCTGTTCGAGCCTTTCTTCCAGACCCCCGGTGCCCGGCAAGCCGCCGGCGGCACCGGGCTGGGGCTGCCCATCAGCCAGGAGTTCGTCCGTCTCATGGGCGGCAAGTTTGGAGTCACCAGCCAGGTCGGCGTGGGCAGCACGTTCCGTTTCGACGTGCTGGTAAGCCGGGTGCCGGCACCCGCCGCGGGAGCGGAACGCACCGCAGCCCCCGGCCTGGTGCGACTCCGGCCAGGTCAGCCGGCCTGCCGGGTGTTGATCGTGGACGACGTGCCGGACAACTGTGATTTGCTGGTGCAACTGCTCGCCCCCATCGGCTTTGAAATCCGCACCGCGGCGGACGGAGCCGGGGCGGTGGCGCAGTGCCAGGAGTGGGTGCCGCATCTGGTCTTGATGGACCTGCGGATGCCGGGGATGGACGGCCACGAGGCAATCTGGCGGATTCGCGCGGCACACGGCGCGCGGGTGAAGATCATCGCCCTGAGTGCCAGCGTGT
>CAINDV010000058.1 GCA_903847485.1 uncultured Verrucomicrobiota bacterium | reverse complement strand
GCCTGCTCGCCCACGGTCGCCCGCCTCACTGCCCGTTCGTGTTCCTACGGTCGAAGGTTGGCCTCCGGCCCTTTCGCGTGAGTCCCTTGCGGTTCCCACCTGGCCGTTCGGCTACGGTTGTCGTCATCACCCCGTCGGGGACGTTTCACCCCGAAAGGTTCGGCACCTGCCAGGCACACTAGGCCCGGTGCCCGCACCGGGCGGCCCACGCCAATTCCTTGCGTCAGGAGTTCTGAGAATAATGTTAGCAACGATTCACCAGCGGCGGCGGACGGAGTGGGGCGAAGGTCGAGGATGGAGGATGGGAGCGGCGGAGAGGGCTTTGAGGATTTGCTTGCCGCGGAGCACGACGCTGATTTCTCCCCGGGCACCCAGGCCTCCACGCAACTGACTGTCCCGAGTGGCCGTCAAACTCGGAGGAAGACCTTGTGCCGATACATCCAGAAGAGGATGAGCTAGAATACCAACAGCTCGCCACCGCCCGTCGGGAGCGGCTGGTAAGTCTGAGCAAATGCAACCCTTCGCTGGCACCCTCATCGCCCTGGAAACCTCCAGCGGCCCCGCCGTCGATCAACTCCTGCAGCGTGGCTGGACCCGGTTACCCTGTCAACCCCAAGGCCGCTGAACGCTACCGCGAACGCAAGGCCCCAGCGGCACCAAGTCAGTGCCGTGCGCCTGGTCCGACTCGCCGCCCCGGTGACCCTTATCCTGTTTCCACTCGCTGCCAAAACTGCCCGCCAAAACACTTTGACTGCCGACGCGACTTGGCTATCCTGCCGCCTCAATTTTGAACGCAATCCGATTTTGATATGGCCAAACTTACAGTCAAAGACCTGAACGTCCGCGGCAAGCGCGTCTTTGTCCGCGTGGATTACAACGTGCCGATGGAAGAAAAGGACGGCCAGATGGTCGTCACCGACATCACCCGCATCAAGGAAACCCTCCCGACGCTCGACCTGCTCATAAACGGCGGCGCCAAGATAATCCTCGCCGCCCACCTCGGCCGCCCCAAGGGCATGAAGGAACCCACAATGTCCCTCCGCCCCGTCGCCGCCAAGCTCGCCGATATGATCGGGCACCCGGTGGCGTTTGTGGATGATTGCATCGGCGAGAAGGTCGAACAGACCGCCGGCGCGCTCAAGGAAGGCGATATTTTGCTGCTGGAAAACGTCCGTTACTACGACCAGGAAGAGGCCAACGACCCGGCGTTTGCCGAGCAGATGGCGAAGGGGGCCGAGATTTACGTGAACGATGCCTTCGGCTCCGCCCATCGCGCCCATGCCTCGACCGAAGGCGTGGCCCGCGTCGTTGCCAAGCGCGGCGGTCCGTGCGCCGCCGGCTTGCTGATGGAGCGCGAGTTGAAGTTCCTTGGCGACGAGTTGGACAACCCCGCCCGGCCATTCGTCGTCATCCTCGGCGGCGCGAAGGTTTCCGACAAGATCAAGGTCATTGACCGCTTGCTGGAAAAGGCCGACGCCATCCTGATCGGCGGCGCGATGGCTTACACGTTCAGGTTGGCGCAGGGTTTCAAGACGGGTAAATCGCTGACCGAAGTTGACAAGACGGACGTGGCTCTCTCTGCGCTGGCCAAGGCGAAGGCGAAGAACGTCAAGTTCCTCCTGCCCACGGATGACGTCGTCGCGACGCCCGTCAAGACCGACAAGCTCGACAAAAAGGGCAAGGCGGTCATCGAATACCAGAACGTCGCCACCACCACCGACCAGAACGTCCCCGCCGAAGCCGCGGGCCTGGACATCGGCCCCGCCACGGTGAAGGCTTACTCCGAAGTGGTGCTGCAAGCGAAGACCATCCTCTGGAACGGCCCGATGGGGCTGTTCGAGAACAAAGCTTTTGCCGCCGGCACGAACGCCGTGGCGAAGGCCGTGGTGGAAGCGACCGCCAAAGGCGCCAAGAGCATCATCGGCGGCGGCGACAGCGTGAAGGCGCTCAACAAGGCTGGGCTGGGTGACAAAGTCACTTTCATGAGCACCGGCGGCGGTGCCAGCTTGGAATTCCTGGAAGGCATCCCGCTGCCTGGCGTGGTGGCTCTCAGCGACAAACCCGGTTGCTGCTGTGGCTGCGGGCATTGAACGCCGCCGCTCAACCTGACGCGACAGATTTATTATTTTCGAAAACTATTCCATGAACAAAGACCGCAAACTCATCATCGCCGGCAATTGGAAAATGAACAAGACCGTCGCCGAGGCGCTCGACCTCGTCAACGGCCTCAAACGCGAACTTGGCACTGTGAAGGAAGTGGACATCGTCGTCTGCCCGCCTTACACCGCGCTGGAATCGGTGTCGAAGGCGATCATTGACTCGAACCTCCGCCTCGGTGCGCAGAACATGAGCGCGCACAACGTCGGTGCCTTCACCGGCGAGGTCGCCTCCGTCATGCTCAAGGAATTCTCCGTCCGCTACGTGATCCTCGGCCACTCCGAGCGCCGCCAGCACCAGAAGGAAAGCAACGCTTTGATCGCTCAGAAGGCGCTCGCCGTCCACGCCGCCGCACTGAAACCCATCGTCTGCGTCGGCGAAACTCTTGCCGAGCGCGAAGGCGGCCAGACCGAGCAGGTGTTGGAAACCCAAATCCGCGGCAGCCTTGCCGGCCTGAGCCATGACCAGATGGAGGAAAGCGTCGTCGCCTACGAGCCGATTTGGGCCATCGGCACCGGCAAGACCGCCAGCACCCAACAGGCGCAGGACGCGCACGCGTTCATCCGCCAGGTGTTGGCCAGCATGTTTAACGAAGGAGTAGCCAAACAAGTGCGCATCCAGTATGGTGGCAGCGTGAAACCGAACAACGCCCGCGAACTGATGAGCCAACCCGACGTGGATGGCGCGCTGGTCGGCGGCGCGGCGCTGACGGTGCGTGATTTCGCGGACATCATCAAAAATTCTATCTAGCAAACTATTATGGGCTTTATCATCGGTCTCTTGACCGCCGTTCTCATCTTCACCTGCATCATCCTGGTGCTGCTGGTGCTCATCCAGTTGCCCAAGAAAGAAGCGGGGCTGGGCATGGCCTTCGGCGGCGGGGCGGCGGACGCCCTGTTCGGCGCTGGTGCCGGCAACGTCCTCACCAAAGCTACCAAATACGTCGCCACCTTTTTCTTCGTACTGGCGATCGGCCTGGGACTGATCCAGAGCCGGCACTTCCGCGGCTCCCCGAAGGCCTTCGAGAAGGCGGTGCAAAAAGACGCCGCCAGTGCGCCGGCCAACTTGCCCGAAGCCACCGCGCTGCCGACGCCGAAGCCGGTCGTGCCGCCCACGGCCGCTGCCTCTACTTCGGCTCCGGCCACCACGGTCGCACAGCCGGTCACCCTTCCCGCCGCTCCCGCGACCAACAAGTAGCCGGGCGATGCTTCCTTTTGCCAGCGCCCGCCGAGAACTCGGCCGGGCGCTTCGTCGTTTCAACGAGGCTTGCCGTTAGAGCCTGTAAGCCCCTCGAACTGGACAGACTCCAGCCCAAAGTGTTCGGGGCCGGGGATGGGGCACAAGCGGCGGGGCTGCATAAAGCTCCAGTTCGAAGCCTTTTCTGAACGGGGCGGGGACAGCCTGTCCCCGCAATTCCAAGCCCGCAGTGCCGTGGACAAGCTGTCCCCGCCCCGGAAAGCGGAGCTTGATGCAGCCCTACACAAGCGGCCCCGGATTATGGCTGATTCACGAACTCAGGAATCGCCGGTGAAAACAGGGGGCTTGAAGATATACACAGCGACATAATTAATTGCGTATGTATGCTGGAGGAAGTAAGGTTAGGCATGCGCCCATTGACACTGTCCGCACCGGAGCACAGCCGCGCTGTGCTACAACAAGAGATCAACCGTCATCAGGACGCCCGCTACGATCACCG
>CAINDV010000057.1 GCA_903847485.1 uncultured Verrucomicrobiota bacterium | reverse complement strand
CCCTTGCCCTACAGCCTTCTCTTTGTGCTCCTTGCGTTCTTTGTGGCAATTCAACTTCGGAATCCGGGTTCAATGGGCCGCCTCTCGTTGAAATGGTATGGCATGATTGGCCTCCTGGCGTTTGTCGGCTTAGGGTTCGGCGGGCATGGCTTCTTCTTGACGAAACCGGAAACCGTCGTGTCCTGAGCCTGGCCTTGGTGGTGCCTGTGGCTGCCTGTGGGACCGCGAGCAGAATCACCAGCGTTGCGCCGCCACGCCATCGAGGAGGTCTATGAGTTGATTGACGCCATCGAGGCGGACGACGACCTCGAGCGCGAGGCCTTCCGCGCCGAACTGCGCGCCACCGGCGAGGAGCCGGTCGTGTTCATGGAAATGACGCTGCGCCACCTGACCACGGGCGACGCCATTGACCCGAAGGATTTCCTGGAACGCGCCGAAACGCTGCGGGCACTGGGGCAAACGGTGCTGATCTCGAATTTCCGTCGCTTCCACCGGCTGGCCGCCTACCTGGCGCGCTACACCAACCGTCCTATCGGCATCGCGCTTGGGGCGTCGAAGCTCGCCGAGATTTTCAACGAGACATTTTACAACGAGAGCGAAGGCGGCCTGCTCGGCGGCCTGGGCCAGCTCTTTCGCGCCCGCAACCGCCTCTTCGTCTATCCGACGCTCAATCTGGAAACCGACGAAGTGACGACCGCCGACACCTTCCGCATCGCACCGAAGAACTGTTACCTCTACCAGCACTTGCGCGAGAACTGCGGGATCGTCGGCCTGACGCCCTCCCACCGTGATTTGCTGCCCATCCGCTCGCGCGACGTGCTGGAGAAAATCCAAGCCGGCGACCCGGCATGGGAGCAGCTCGTCCCGGCGGCCGTTGCGGAAATCATCCGGCGGAAACAGCTCTTCGGCTGGCAGCCTCCCGGGGCCTCGGTCCCAGCCAGCGGAGCCATGTCCACACAGTAGGACAGGCGTCGAGCCTATCTCTGACATCGTCTTGGAGCAATTTTCCTGAACGGGTTTGATTGCAGGAAACGCCCACCTTCGAGGTTCTTTCAAAACCCTGTAAGAGCCGACGTAAGGGGGCTTGGTTTTCAGAGATTCCAAGCCTCCTCACGTCGGCTCCTACAGGGTTGAAAGAACCTCCATCGGATGAGCGAACAAAGGGAAGCTGGAGATAGGCGCGACGCCTATCCTACGCTTCCCGGCCTCAGTGGCGGTGTGGGCCGCCGCCGCAACAGCCGCCACAGCCCGCCGGGCGGCGGCCTGCGGGCGCCGCACAACAAGCATCAGCCGCGGAGCCGGCAGAGCTGGAAGCAAACGTGGAAAACTTCTTTTCCAGTTTGGGCGAGCCGCAGCGCGGACACTTCGTGCCCTTCCAGCGGCTGGAACGGACCAGGACTTCGCTGTCTTTTCCGCAACCTTCACAGTGGAATTCGTAAATCGGCATGGGCCAGGTTAGCGAGGCGGAGGCGCGCTGACAAACTCGGATCCAGCCGACCGGAAGCCGCCGAGAAAAGGATGGGCCACCAGCCTGGCTTGAGCAGCAGCAAACAGCGGCTTCCGCCCCCGCAGGAATCCATTTTGGTTTTGGCTCCTCCTCCGCCTATACTCAAAAATGGGTGTTACCGAAGACCGGGCCGGAAAACGCTCCGGTAGCTCAATAATGGTGTT
>CAINDV010000056.1 GCA_903847485.1 uncultured Verrucomicrobiota bacterium | reverse complement strand
GCGGCAACCACGCGCTGGTTCCAAAAGGCTCGGCCGGAGCCTCGCCCTACCGCGCCCGGCGTTTTCACACCGGCGCTTAGTAACTGGGCCGCCGTGCTCGTGCTCACCCTCCTATCAACCCTGTTTGCGGACGCCGCCTCCAGCACCGGTGTCTCACCCGTCTTCACGGTGGACTTACAGGTCCGCTCCGTAGCCGTGTCGGGCCGGGTGCTAGACGCGGCCAGCCGCGCCCCCATCAGCGCCGCGACGGTGACGCTGGCGGGCCAAAGCACGAGCAGTTCCGGCGCGGGCCAGTTCAGCTTTGCCAGCGTGTCCTTGAGTAGCGGCAGCACGCTGGCCGTGAGTAAGTCTGGCTATGCCACTTACACCGGCACCGTGCCCGCGCCCGCCGGAGCCACAGCCATCACGGTGCCGGATATTCTGTTGCAGGCTTCACCAGTGGGAAGCAAACCGAGTGTTACGGCAGTGAGGCAGCAATTCGAAGGTATCTCACTCTCTGGCGCGACGGTCTTCAATGACTTCACAGCAACGGTAGATTGGAACAGTCACCCGGCCGGCTCGGTGGAGTTCACCGTCAACGGTTCGTTGCCCAGCACTGTCCCCACAACAACTACAGAAGCCACTGCCAGCATCAACATGGGTTTGGGGTTCAACGGTTCGTTTACGCCCGGAGCCAACAAGGTCACAGCGGTGGCTGTGAGCAGCGATGGCGCGAGGTCGGATCCATTTGATCAGCCGGTCACGGTGATTCCCGCCCCATCGTTTCTGAGTTTCCTTGGGAGCGCACAGTGGCCACTGACGAAGATCAAGCTCCACGCCACCTTTCCGCCCTACCTTGGGGCACTCGGGGTGGAGAACATTCCTTTCCTGAATAACCTGGGAGTCAATTTTTCCATCCCTCTGGACGGCGATTACGATTTTCTTACTGGAGAATATGCTATTTCTTACAAAAAAGGCCTTGGCGGGATCGGCCCGGAATACACACCCGGCATGAGTGTTGGGCAGGGACGCCTGGACTTTGACATCCTCTTTTCGCTCACAGGGATCGCTTCGGCGACGCGAGGCTTAAACTGGCCCGACCACGCAAAAGTGACCTTTTCCGGTCACGATGAAATCAAGGTCATGCAGTTCCTTTTCACTGAAGCTGCTGGGCCTTGGGCACGCATTCTTGATTTGGCAGTTCCGTTTGGCTTGGACGTGAACTCTATCCAAAGGATCAACGTCTATGCCCTCTTTGATATTGACGTGATTGCGGAGTTTACCTTCCCGCCACCCCCAGCTCTTCCAGTTCAATTCAAAGACCTTCTGGTTGAGCCAGGAATTGGGCTAAAGGCCGCCTACGAGCCGGACCTGGTGGTTGGCGAATTCAGTCTTTACGTGGGTGGAATGCTCACCCCTTCAATTGAACTCTACCCACAAGCCGCTTTGAAAGAGATCTCCGCAGACCTGTTTCTTGGAGTGGAACTCATCGTCTTTGGGAGTACTTGGTTCGACGAGGAATGGGCATTGGTTACATGGCGATGGCCTTCTGGCGGTGCCGCCGCACTGCGTGGGACGGATCTGACTTTTGCTTCCGGTGCGCAGGGCTACGCCCAAAGGCAGCGGTGGGTCCGCATCAAGAAGCCCAATATCCATCATCCGCGAAATCGTGACTTCGGAGTTGAGGGTTCTGTGGTCGAGAGCCTTGGGCGTAGGAACGCCAAGGGGTACGCGGGTGGCAGTGGTTTAGCGGCATTCCGCAACATCGGAAGGCAGGTTACTGACGCAACCAGCACAGCTATTGACATAGCGGGGGCGGATGGCCAGATACTGCGAAAGGGTGGTCCAACGTACTATTCACAAGTTGACCTGCCAATCTCAACGAATGTCTTTAACGGCTCCCGGCCGTCAATGGCCAGCCGAAGCAACGAACTCATGTTGGTGTATGTGACTGACAATGGAGCAACAAACTTGCTGCAATACACCGACATCCGGTGGACGCGGTTCGACGGAACTAACTGGAGTGTGCCGGCGACGATTCAGACGAACACCCAAGCGGAGTTCTCGCCGCAGGTGGCTTATGACGGCAACGGCGACGCCCTCGCCATCTGGGAGCGCGTGGCGGACCCGAACTTCAACCAGACCAATCTCCCGGCGATGGCCGCGCAGATGGAGATCGTGTGGGCTAAGTGGAGTCACACCAGCGGCGCTTGGTCCTCGCCCGTGCCGCTGACCAGTAACGGCTATCTCGATCATGCGCCGCTGCTGTGCGGGCCAATGGTGGGTGGCACAGTGCTGGCGACGTGGACCGCGAACACGTCCAACCTGCTCATGGGCACCAATGGCGCGGGCAGTCAGGTGCTTTGGGCGCAGTGGAATCCGGGCAGCCAGCGTTGGTCGCCGCCGCAGACTTTGCTGACCAACTTGCCGTATCGGCTTTCGCAATCGCTATCCGGCGTCAGTAACTTAGCGGTGTATGCCTGGTCGCGAGACATGGACGGCGTGCTGACGAACGATAACGACCAGGAGGTATTCTATGTCCAGTGGCAAGGCGGTGCGTGGGGTGCGGCCACACAGTTCACCACTAATACGGCCGGGAATCGAAACGCGCGGGTGTCGGTCGGAACGGATGGGCACAGTTACCTGGTCTGGCAGAGCGGCACGAATCTGGTGTTGAGCCGGGATTTCTCCACCAATTCCACGATGGTGCGCGCCGATTCGCAGACGGCGGGCTTTGCGGACTATGCCATGACGATTGGCCCGGCGGGTAACCTGGCGTTGCTCTGGCAGGAGATGAGTCAGGCCGGATCGGATGCGCATTACCGTGTGTTGGACCCGGCGTCGGCAACGTGGAGCAAGGACGCGCAACTGTTCAATGACCCGCCGCTGGAGCGGTCGTTCGCGCCGGTGTGGGATGCCGTGGGCAACCTGACGGTGGCCTATAACAAGGTGGAGATCATCTACACCAACAAGACCGTGACACTGGAAGGCGGCGGTTCGGTGACCATTACCAACGTGCCCCAGCCAGGCCGGGTGGATTTGTGCGTGACCAAGCGGCGGCTGATCAAGGATGTGTCGCTGGCGGCAGGCGGCTTCACGGTGGACGCGGAGAACTACTTACCCGGCGCGGCGGTCACACTGTCAGCCACGCTGCGGAACTCCGGCGACCTGGCGGTGAGTAACGCAGTGGTGGCCTTCTATGACGGCCATCCTACTAACAGCGGCGTGCTCATCACCAATGTCGTGATCTCCGGTTGGCTGGAAGGCGCGGCGACTAACACGGTCAGCGCGCTGTGGGTGGTGCCGGAGCCGGCGACTAATCATGTCCTCTATGCGGTGGCCGATCCGGCGGGGGCACTCACGGAGTTTGATGAGTCGAATAACACGCAGTCCCTGCGCATCGGCGGCACTGACTTGGCGGTGTCGCTGGTCAGACAATCAGCGGAGACAAACGGCGCGGTGCGGGTCATTGCCCAGGTGCAGAATCTCGGTGCGCCGTCGGCCACCAACTCAGTGCTGGCCATCCGCCGGTCGGGTAGCACTAACGCGCCGCTGCTGACGGTGGCCGTGCCATTGCTGGAACCGGGGCGACTGGCGCAGGTGGCGCTGGATTTGCCCGCTGGCACTCAGCCGGCAGGCGAGCAAGTCTATACTCTTCGCGCCGATGAAACTCGCGTAACGAGTGACGTGGATACCAATAACAACACCGCCAGCTTCGCCGTGAATCTGTGGATTGACAGTGACGCTGACGGGATGCCGGACAGTTGGGAACTGGCGAACGGTTTGAATCCGAACGATCCCGGCGATGCGTTGCTGGACAAGGATGGCGATAGGATGAGCAACTTAGCGGAGTATCGCGCTGGCACCAGCCCGACGGATCCCTTGTCCTATCTCCGCATCACCAGCCTGGCGGTCGGCGGCACTAATGGCGTGCAGGTGGTTTGGGGTGCCACCGCCAACCGGCTTTACACGGTGGAACGGGCAGCGGTCTTGGGCGCGGGCTTTACCATAGTAGCGGAACACCTCCTCTCGACGCCGCCACAGAATGTCTATCTCGACTTATCGGCGCCTAACGCGAGCAGCTTCTTCTACCGGATCAAAGTCGAGTAGGTCGGGGCAGTTCTCATATTGGTCGTGGGTCGCGCCAGGAGCCGGCTAAAGCCGGGACTACAAACGGCTTTGGGCAGCGGTTGGCGGGGTTCGGAGTTCCGCCTTCAGGCGGTCGGGGCCAAAGTGAGAATTGCGTTCGTGCCGCTCGCGGCACTTGCCACGCCGCCGCAGTTCCGCTAGTTTCGCCGCACCTATGGAAGACAATACATCGGCCCCTTTTAATCCAGTACCGCCGTTGGTGGCACCGCCCCTGCCGCCGGCACCTCCGCCTTTGTCCGCGCCGCCGCCGGTTAAGGCCCGCCGTGGCGGGCGCGGCTGGATGATTTTTGCGCTGTTCCTGTTGGTGCTGCTGGTGGTCAGCGCCCTGGCGAACGTGGGTTGGTTCTTTGGCAGCTTGTTCAAAATGGACGGCGGCGCACGGCGCGACGCCGAGCCGACCTTGGAGGAAGTTGTCGTACAGGACAATGACTCCCGCGACAAGATCGTGGTGGTGGATCTCGATGGCATTATCACGGAGATGTCGGGCCGGGGCGGCTACGATATGGTGGAGATTCTCAAGGGGCAGTTCAAACGGGCGCACAAGGATGAGCGGGTCAAAGCCGTGCTACTGCGTGTCAACTCTCCCGGCGGCGAGGTGCTCGCCTCGGACGAGATATACAAGGCGGTGAGCGAGTTTCAGGAGAAGAGTGGCAAGCCGGTCATCGCGCAGATGGGCAGCATGGCGGCGTCGGGCGGCTATTATGTCGCGGTCGGCGCGCGCTGGATTGTGGCTAACGAACTAACCATCACTGGCAGTATCGGAGTTATCATGAGTAGCTGGAACTACCGTGGGTTGATGGACAAGGTGGGCATCGTGCCGACGGTGTTCAAGAGTGGCAAATACAAGGATATGCTCAGCGGTTCGCGCGAACCGGACCAAGTCACGCCGGAAGAGAAGAAGATGGTGCAGGATCTAATTGACGAAGTCTTTGGGCGCTTCAGGGAAGTCGTCGGCGAGGGGCGCGGGCGGGCCGCCAAGGGCAACGGCCGGGAAGGCCGCAAGCTGGTGGCTGATTGGCGCGACTACGCGGACGGACGGGTCTTCTCCGGGACTGAAGCCTTCCGGTTGGGGTTTGTGGATGAACTGGGCGATTTCAACACCGGAGTTAAACGGGCAAAGAAACTGGCGCTGATTGACGATGCTAACCTGGTGCAATACCGGCAGGTCGTGGAGTTGGCGGACTTGTTCGGCCTGTTTGGTCAAAGCGCGGAAACCCGGATCAAAGTGGACTTGGGTTTCGATCCGCCCAAGCTCCAGGCGGGCAAGCTCTACTTTCTGTCTTCTACGTTGGTCCAATGAACTTGCCCGGCGTCACGGTCATCACGCACCCGCTGGTGCAGCACAACCTTACCCGGTTGCGCGATGCGCGGACCGAGTCGCAGGAGTTTCGCCGGGTGCTGAGCGAGGTCGCCGCGCTCATGCTTTACGAGGCGACGCGCGCCTTCGAAACTGGCCCGCTGGCGGTCACCACGCCGCTGGAGCGGGCGCGCGGCCGGCGTTTGCGGCGCGAGGTGTTGCTGGTGCCAGTGCTGCGCGCCGGGTTGGGAATGCTGGACACGATTTTGCAACTAATCCCCAGCGCGCGGGTGGGCTTCATCGGGCTGAAACGGGAGGAGAGCACACTGGAAGCCCACTCTTACCACAAGAGTCTGCCACCGGACTTGCGCCGGTTTGAGGTCATCCTGATTGATCCCATGCTGGCGACGGGCGGCAGTGCGGTGGCCGCGTTGAATCTGTTGTCGGAACGGCGGGCCGCGCGGGTGCGGTTGGTGTGTCTGGTGGCTGCGCCGGAAGGCATCCGTCGCGTGCAGAAGAGTTATCCCACAGTGCCGATTTTCACGGCCGCCATTGACCGGCAGTTGAATGACAAGGGTTACATCCTACCGGGCTTGGGCGACGCGGGGGATAGGTTGTTTGGGGTTTGACGAAGGACGAGGGAATGACGAATGACGAAGCCCAAAGCACGAAACCCGCTGAATTCGCAGTGGGACGGAGCGCCAAGCTTAACATGAAACCGCTCCGTCGGAGGCGATGATTCGTCATTCGGACTTCGTCATTCATTCGTCATTCGTCATTTAGTCGCTCGTTTCCTCAGAGTGGGAAAGAACACCTCCGCGACTATGTAGCCCACGCAGTGGGGCGAACCGCAGCGGCAGGGGTGCTCCCGGTAATCCACCAGATCGTAGCCGTAGTTGAAGGCGACTTCTTCGCCGGGTGAAATGTCGCGCAGAGCGTCTATGAAGACGCGATAACTCATCGCCACGCCTTCACAGTTCAACTTACCGCGCGGGGTTAGTTGCTCGCCAAGGGTCATGGTAACTTCCTCCTCCAGCACTAACTCGCAGTTCGGCGCGCAACTGTGGTTGATGAGTCGGGCGGGGTTAGCCGCCGCGTCACCGTCGAGGTCCGTCCCGGCGTCCAAGCCGATGATATAGACATTGCCCGCCGCGCAGCGCCGCAGGGACTCGGCCTTGGTCACACGCTCCCCGACATACTCAATGAGCCGCGTGCCCGCCGGAATCCGCCGCGCCGCGAACAGTCCGCGACCGTGAACAGTAGAGTTCCGCGCGACGAGCCATCGGTTGACCCGTTCAGCGGCGGACGAGAAAGCGCGTTTCTGAGTTGGCATGACAGTCAAAGCGTGCGCAAGGATTTGCCAGCGTCCGGCGTCCGGCGCAAATCATTTCCTTCCCAGCAGAGGCGAAACTTGACACGAAGGAACTCGTCGTTCGCGCCGGAATCTGGCACCGTGCCGCCCGTCATGGCTGACCTTATCAACGAATCGCCCACCGGGCCGGCACCCGCCGTTACCGGGGGTATTGCTCCGCACCGACGCCGTCCGCGCTATGCCGGCCGGCATCCGCGTCGCTTCGCGGACAAATACAAGGAGCACGCGCCCCAGCTCTATGCCGATACAGTCGCGAAAGTTCTCGCCTCCGGCAAAACGCCCGCCGGCACGCACCGGCCTATCATGGTGGCGGAAGTCCTTGGAGTGCTCGCGCCGCAACCCGGCGAAATCGTCGCCGACGTGACTCTCGGTTACGGCGGTCATGCGCAGCAACTAATCCCCCACCTTCAACCCGGCGGGCGACTCCTCGGACTCGACGCTGACCCGCTGGAATTACCGAAGACTGAAGCCCGCCTGCGCGCCTTGGGCTACGGCCCCGAGGTGTTCACCGCGCACCGCAGCAATTTCGCCGGTCTGCCGCAAGTGCTCGCCGCCGCCGGCTTGGCGGGCGCTGACTGCATTCTCGCTGACCTTGGCGTTTCCTCGATGCAACTTGACGATCCCGCGCGTGGGTTTTCCGTGAAACACGACGGCCCGCTCGACATGCGGATGAACCCTTGCCGCGGCCAACCCGCCTCGGCGCTGCTCGCCAAGCTTCAGCCCGAGGCGCTGGCTAAGTTACTGGTGGCGAACGCCGATGAACCGGACGCCGTCGTCTTGGCCCGTGCGCTGGCAGGCCGCTTATTCGCCACCACTCAAGCGCTGGCCCGCGCCATCCGCGAGGCGCTGCCGCCGCTGCCTGAAACGGAGGTTGAACTTTCCGTGCGCCGGGTTTTTCAAGCCCTGCGCGTAGCCGTGAACGATGAGTTCTCCGCGCTTGATACCTTCTTGCGTCAACTTCCGGCCTGCCTCCAACCGGGCGGCCGCGTGGCCATCCTCACGTTCCACTCCGGCGAGGACCGTCGTGTAAAGCACGCCTTCGAAGCGGGGTTGCGCGACGGTGACTATGGCGAAATCGCGCACGAAGTTATCCGTCCCACGCCGGCCGAACGCCACGCCAACTCCCGCTCGTCGCCGGCCAAGCTCCGCTGGGCGCACAAGCTGTGAGCGGGACCAACGCGGACGGAAGGCCGGGCTGACGCGCTGGCCTTGGGGACATCGTTCTTCGCTTATCCTGAGCTGCCGGAATGATTCCGCCAGTCGGTGGGGTAACTCGAACTCCGAAGTCGAATGACGAATGGAGCCAGTAAACCGAATGTCGAATCGCCACCGCCGGCGGTTAGGTTCTGTGCCGAATCGCGCGCCCCGTCTAACCAAGGACTAAGCGTGTTTTGTGCTTCGGACTTAGTCATTCATTCGAGGCTCTTTCAAAACTCCGTAGCCGACGACGTTAGCGCCGCAAATCCAAAAAATGGCGCGGACGCACGTCCGTGGCTACAGAGTTTTGAAAGAGCTTCATTCGTCACTCATCACTCATCACTCGACTTCGGAATTCGAGTTTAACATGGGGGGACGCAAGCACCTTCTACACATCGGGTCCAAACGGCCAAATGGACGCTCCGACGCAGGCGGAAGAAAACTGTTGTGGGGCAGACTCTCCGCCCGCGCTCACCCGATCCGCCAGACGATCCGCGCCTTGTTCAGGTCGTAGGGGGACATCTCCATTTTGACGCGGTCGCCGACGGTGAGGCGGACCCACCGTTTGCGCATTTTGCCAGAGATGGTGGCGAGCACGGTGTGCTCGTTTTGGAGTTGCACCCGGAACATCGTGCCCGCGAGCACGGTCTGAATGCGGCCTTCGACTTCGATATGTTCTTCCATGGGTGGCTGGTTGGGTCAAACGCCGGTCTGCTGGAGAAAGCTTCGTCCCGCACCCCGGCCGGTCAGGACTTTACCGCTGAAACAAAAAGCGGGGCCCGGCTTGACCGGACCCCGCAACCTAAAAAAGCCGTTAAGCTTAGTAGCGATTGCGACCGCCACCGCCACCACCGCCGCCGCCGCCGCCGCCGCCGTATTCACGACGACCGCCGCCGCCACCGCCGCCGCCGCCAGATGGACGCTCTTCGCGGGGACGAGCCACGTTAACGGTGAGGGCGCGGCCATCCATTTCCTTGCCGTTCAAGGCTTCAATGGCTTTCTGCGCCTCTTCGGGGGAACTCATGGTGACGAAACCGAAACCGCGGGGGCGGTTGGTCATACGGTCCATCATCAGGTTAGCCTCGACGACCGTGCCGTACGCCGCGAAGGCGTCCTGCAGATCGTTCTCAGTGGTATTGAAGGAAAGATTTCCTACAAACAGTTTAGTACTCATGTGATGTTTAACTGTCCTAGACTGACTATCGCTTGATCCAGACTGTTCCCGAACTTCGGATTTCAAATCGTCACTGAACTGCGTTCACCTGAAGATTCACCATGCCGTGGAAGCCAAAATCTATCTAACAGACGGGCAGAGAGTCGCATATTCGCCGGGGCTAGCAAGAACTTTTTTCACATTCTTTTCGCTACCTCTGGTTTGGGAACGGGGGTGGCTTCAAATTGGCGGATCGGGAATGGGGTGAACCTTGAACCAGCAAGTCCAGGAACCAACCCCCGGTCGGGAAGGCGGCCTTCGCCCTCAAACCCGAGATCGGACCTCGTTGGATTGAGCGCCTGACGATCCTCCAACTGGCGGCGGTTCAGGACGCGGCCAAGTTCCGGCCGTGAACGGAAACGCTCTCCTGATTCGGAACCGTCGGGCGGCGGTAGGCCGGTTGTGCATTCCTGCGCGCGCCGCCGCTAATCACAGCGTCTGGCCACGAAGGCCGCTGCGTCGGCTTCGCGCCGGTCAACCGGGCGCACCAGGGTGCCAGCACTTCCCGAGCCCGGCGACCGAGCAACGTGGACGGCACGCCCAGCGCCAAGCTCAGCACTTGAGCGAGCCGATGGCGCGCGCCGGTGTCGGAGGTGAACAGCGGCTGAATCCAGTAGAGCCAGGGATCGCTTTCCACGTAAGTGTCGCAAGTCAGCCCGGCCGCCGCCAACCAGCTTCCGATTTTAGCCCGCTCGCACACCCGGACGTGATGCGAATTGTCGCGGCGCTCATTGATCGGCACCAGGCCGACGAAGCAGCCGCCCAGCTTGAGGCAGCTCCGGATGCGCCGCAGAAAGGCCGCCGGACTCGGCAGATGTTCCAAGGCGTGGCTGCATAGGAAAATGTCGTATTGCTCCTGCAACAGCGGGTGCTTTTCCTGTCGTGTAGCACTCAAAGTTGGAAAACAGCGGGCGATCAAAACTGGAAAGGTGTCAGGAGACCGGGCAATGGAGCAAAACGATGGGTTTAGCCTTTGGGTCCGGGGCGTGGAGCAGGTATTACAACTGTCGTTAACAAGTTGACATAGATTAGGAAATAGGTACCTGTGGGGGCGTGAAAGCACTAACGCTCGACCATCCTGAGATCACCCACCAATCCCTCCTCGCCCAAGCCGAGGCCATTCCCGGAGCCTGGATTGGCATCCGCATCGCCGCCTTGTTGCTGTGGCTTTCCGGCTGGAAATCGCCGGCCCTCTTCGAACTCTTTGGGGTCAGCCGCTGGGCCGTCTGGCAGTGGATCAGATGGGCCAACGAGCAGGGCCGGCGCAGCGTGCCACCCCGACCGGCCCCGGGGCGAAAGCCCCGGCTCAGCGCTGCGGTGCAACAGCAGTTGGACTTGGCCTTGCAGGAAGCGCCGGAAAAATTTGGCTTGCCCCGCACGCGCTGGGACGGGGTCTTGGTGGTGGAATATTTGCGGCGCTTCCACCAGGTCGAACTCCAGGTACGCCAGGCGCAACGCTATGTGCGGCGGTTGGGTTTCACCTTGCAAATGCCGAGCTGCCCCTATCTAGAGCCTGTCCCCAGCGGAGGAAAGGGCTGTCGTTGGTGATCGGGACTGCGTTTGGGCGGTATGCAAGCGGGGGCGATTTCGTGATGGGAGGCCAAATCGTGCCCTTAT
>CAINDV010000055.1 GCA_903847485.1 uncultured Verrucomicrobiota bacterium | reverse complement strand
TGAACACGGAACAACCGGGGCCGGGACAAACGGATGCCAAGAACGCCTGGCAGACGCTCGTCAGTGATGTTAACGACCCGAAGAATCTTGGCGTGGCCGATATCAACTACTGGGTTGTCGAGGGCAATGTGGGTGCGGTCGAGAAGTTTACTCGTAACGGAGGCGCCTCGATCCAGGCCCGAAGGATCGGCTCCGGTATCCATCAGGGGAAGGAATAAACAAATGAAACAGGCAATGAAACGGGTGAAGAATATATTGGGCGACAAAAAAGGAGCTTCTATGCACAAGACGATGGTTTTGATGACGATAGGGGCCATGCTTTTTCTGGGCGCGGCCTTCGCAGTTGATGGAGGCGGGAAAGACAGCCCAAGTGCTGGCACCGTGAAATCGCGGGTGTTCAGTGTTCTTGACTACGGGGCTGTGGGCGATGACAAGACGGACAACACCGAAGCGTTTTCGGCATGCCTGACGGCAGTGATCGCGGCCGGGGGCGGGAAAATGTATTTGCCGGACGGCGTCTATCGAGGCCAGATCACCATTCCGCCGGTTTCCAAACCCATCCCGAGCTGGATCACCATCGAGATCATCGGTGAAAGCGAGCCGGCCACGGTCTGGGGAACGGTCGGATCCTTTCCGCTGCAGCAGAACGGCACCATCATCAAAAGCCTGGCGACGCCGGGTGCCGCGGTCATCTCGGCCAGTCCGTCGCCCAACTCCGTGTTTGGCGCATTTTCCGCCGTCTATGTGGTCCTCCGCAACCTCGATGTGCGGACCTGCGATAACCCGGACAGGGACGGAATTGACCTGCGGCACGCCCTTCAATGCAGGTTAGAGAACGTTTTCATCAACACCGGCGTCTATAACGTGCAGGCCTCCAAGCCGACCCACGACACCAAGGGCCTGATCACTCCGGCCTGCAATAACGCGGCTCTGACCATCCTGCGCAACGTGGCCGTCACCGGATACCACACCGGCATCGTGGTCAGCGAACACACCGACGGCGATAACATCATCCTGGGTTCCAACATCAACGGCTTGGAATTTGTGTTCGCCGCGCATGCCTCCCGCTTTGGTCGGGTGTGTGCGCAACGTTGCACTCACGCCATCGCGGTGACGGGCAAGCACGGGTTTTCAATCGAAGAACTGGATATCGAGATTGCCGGTCCGGGGCAGACCGACAGCAATAACAAATGGCAGGCAACGGCATACGATATCAATGACCCAAACAATCTCGGCATTGGCGACATTAACTACTGGGTTGTCGAGGGGAATGTGGGTGCGGTCGAGAAGTTCACCCGCAACGGCGGCGCCTCAATCCAGGCCCGGCGGATCGGCTCCGCTCCGGCCGGAAACAAGTAACTGGCAGAATGACGATGAATCGCTGCCCAATCACCTCCAGCAGGCTTGCCTGAGTCCATCAACATATGAAGAGTAACCCCATGAAACACACCCTGATTGCCGGCCTCGCCGCGCTGATAACCGTAACAACCCTCTTGGGCGCTGAACCCAAGCCCCCCACTCCCAAGCCAGACACCACCCGGGCCGTCCGCCCGCAGGATCTGGGGCGCGAGTTTATCACCAATGCCAAGTTCGGCATTTTCGTCCACTACACCGTGGAGTATGCCCATCTTCAAGGGAAGCCCGAGCCGGCGGTCTGGGACCTGGATGCGAAGGCCGACGCCTTCGACGTCAAGGCATTCGCCGACGCGGTCGAGGGCATGGGTGCCCAGTATGTGACGCTGACCTCGTTCCACGCGGCGATGTACCTGCTGGCGCCGAGCAAGGTCATGGCCGACGTCGGCTTGTCCAAGCATCAAGCGAAGCGCGACCTGCTCGGCGAAGTGGCTGACGAACTGAACAAGCGCGGCATCGCGCTGTGCCTCTACGTCCATCCCACCGACCAGCATGACTTGTCGCGGGAAGAGCGGGCGCTGTTTGGTTGGGGGCCTGAGGTTGATGGCCTGCCGGGGCCGAAGCTTGGGCAGTGGCCCAATCCGAAATGGGATGATTTCCTGCTGGGGCTGTTCAAGGAAATCAGCTTGCGGTACGGAAAGCGGGTCGCCGGCTACTGGATTGATCAGCATTCGGGAAAGGTGTTTCCTGATGCCGGACGGCTGGCCGTGACCTTGCGGGCCGGCAACCCGGATGCGGTGATCTGGCAGAACTCGGGCGCGTACGTCCCGGCCGGACTGTCGCTGGAAAGCGCGTGGCCGGCCTGCGAGGGCGGGGATCCCAGTAAAGGCGAAAAGGATCAAAACTGCATCCTTCCGACGGACAACGCCTGGTTCCTGGGCAAGGAAGTGCGGATACCGGCGGCGGAGGTCTTCCGCGGCGTGGTCCGCTGCGCCGGCACCCCCGGCCAGAAAGGCGGCGTCCATGTGGCCCTGACGCCCTACGCGGATGCTTATGCTCCCCCGGTGAAGCAGATGATGGATGAGTTCGGGAAGCTTTGGCGTGAGCGCAAGGTGTCGCTGCTCAATACCAGACCCAGCACCACCCTCCAGATCGAGCAGAAGAGTAACCCATGGGAAATCGTGGCCACCGATTCCGCCGATGGCTCAACTGTCTACGTACACGTGATGATTCCCCCCGATGGACAAACGCTCCACCTACCCCCGTTGAACGATGGCCGGAAGATCATCTCCGCCTCGCTTCTGTTAGGTGGCAAGGAAGTGAGATTCAAACAGTTGGAAGAAGATGTTGAGCTGTCGCTGCCCGAAGATGTGAAATGGGATCCGGCGGATACAGTGATCGCGTTGAAGGTCGGGCCGGCATTCAAGCTGGGTGTTAGTCTCAGCGAAAATGCGAAGCTGGAGATCAGTTCAACCTGTAACTGGGATAATCCCACAAACCATCCGCGACTATTTTCGGGCGAGAAGGTTGAGTATGCGTTTCATACCGCCCCGGAAAAGAACCCCTGGGCAAAGATCGATCTCGGCGCCGTGAGGACGGTGCGTGCGGTTGAAATTGAAAACCGCCCGGGCGAGGAGCGGCGGACCAAAGGTCTCATCATGTCTGTCTCAAAGGACGGGCAGAAGTGGGAGGAGGTCTGGCAGGCGAAGAGTTGGGCCACGACTTGGCTTGTGCGGTTGACACAGTCCTCTGCCGGCACCGAGAAACCGGGGCTGAAGGCGAGGTTCATCAAGCTGGAAACGCGAGGCGAGGCGCCCCGGGAGTTGGTGCTCAAGCGTGTGACGGTTTACGGAACAAAGTGAGACTAACCGGGGCAACTCTTCTCATTCATCGATCGTCAAACTAATCGGAACTCATCCCATGCCCAAACAAGCAAAACTCGGCGTGTTCGCCTTTCTGGCGCTTCTTCAAACCGGCTCCGCGCAATTCCAAGGCTGGCAGCATTCAGGCTCGCTCTACATCATCACCACACCCGACGGCGCAGACTTGCCTGCCACGGCGATGGAAGAGGGTTTCCCTCTGCTGGTGCGGTTGAACAAGGACTGGTTCGATTTCCGACAAGCGAAACCCAACGGCGAGGATGTTCGATTCGCCAGTGACACCGGCACGCCGCTGGCCTACCAGGTGGAGGAGTGGGATGCGGCCAAGGGCGCGGCCAGCATCTGGGTGCGTATTCCGGCCATCAAGGGCAACGAACGCCAAGAAATCAAGATGTACTGGGGCAAGGCCGATGCCACCAACGAATCGAGCGGCACAGCGGTGTTCAACGCGGACAATGGCTTCTTGCGCGTCCTGCATCTTGACGAGGCGCTCAAGGATGAAGTCGGCTCGGTAGCGCTCACCAATGCGGGCACGACCACGGGCACCGGCGTCATCGGCAAGGGCCTGCATATTGCCGCGGGCCAGTCGCTCGGCTGCGGGAAGATCACGACCTTGCCCACCAAGTCCGCTGCCAACTCCACAGCCGCCTGGGTCAAGGTGGATCAATTCAAGGGCGCCGCTGGCACCGTCGTTTTCTGGGGCCAGAGTGGGAGTGAGCGACAGGTGAGCATCATCGCAAGAAGTCCGGGCACATTTGAAATGAGCAGTGCCTTTGGCCCACTCGTGACGGCTGCCGGTACCGCACACGCACAGAAATGGTATCATGTGGCACACACCTACGAGCAAGGGGCCTCGCTGATATATGTAAATGGCGTCCTCGACGGCAGCAATGCCGCAGGTTCCCTGGAACTCCGTTCACCCTGCATAATGGAAATCGGCGGCAACAAGTTTGCCGGCGACATCGACGAGGTGCGCGTTTCCAGTGTCACCCGATCCGCCAACTGGGTGAAATTGGAGTACGAAAACCAGAATCCCCAGCAAACCCTGGTCGGTCCCTTGGTGCGACCGGGCGCGGATTTCGCGGTCCACCCAACCGCAATCAAGATGTTAGAAGGCGAAAGCACCACGGTGGTCGCCCAGGTGGGTGGCGCGCAGAAGCTTTACTGGATCCTCAAGCGGGATGGCGCGGAAACCACCGTGGCGGTGGACCGGCTCTCCTATACGCAGCCTGCCGGGCGGGTGACCAAAGACACCTCGGCCACCCTGCAACTCAAGGCGGTGTTTGCCAACGGCACGAAGACCAAGGATATCCCGGTCACGATCAAGGAGGATATGCCCGAACCCGCGGTCACCCTCAAAGCCCCGAGCACATGGAATGGCCGCGACAACATCGAGGTGGTGGCTCACATCAGCAACCTGGCCGCCATGAAATCCAAAGGCGTCGGCCAACTCAGAACCACCTGGAGCGTCTCGGGTGGTGCGGTTACCAAGGAAATAACCGCTGACAAACTGATCCTCAAGCGCTCGCAATACAGCGGCAATATCACCGTCAAAGCTACGGTCAACAACGGCGGCGCTGACTCGATCGCCACCGCCCATATTTTGGTGACTGAGCCCTAGCAGGATGCGTGGGTGCAGCGTGTGCCGGACAAGGATGAAAAACCCGTGGCCAATCAATTCTATGCCCGTGATGACCACAACGAGGGCACGCTCTTTTATAACGGTAGCCTGGAGCAGCCCGCGGATTCAGTCTTCTTGAAAGTCTATGCCGACGACAAACTCGTCAATACCGACACCCAAAAGCCCAAGGCGAACAAGAGTTATGCGTTCACGGCCAGGCTCAAACCCGGCCTGATCAAATACAAGGTCGAGTTCGGCACCCAGACCGGCAGCACGGAAAAGGTAATGGAGACCGTCACCAACCTGATTTGCGGTGATGCCTATATCATCGAAGGCCAGTCGAATGCCGAAGCGGGCGTGCCGAATAACGGGACGCCGCCGGAAGAGGATTATTACACTAGCGAGTGGATCCGCAGTTACGGCAATGTGCTGACCGCGGACGGCCGGGGCGGGTGGGGCATCGCGCGGCGCGCGCGCAAGTGGGGCACGGCTGACTTTGGCCTGTATCAAATCGGCGCCTGGGGCATGGTGCTCGCCAGGACCCTGCTGGAAAACCACCGGATGCCCATTTGCATCATCAATGGCGCCGCCGGCGGCACCCCCATTGCGTATCACCAGCCAAATCCGACCAATCACTACGACGCGAGCGGCGAGCTATACGTCAACCTCTATAAGGTTTACGGCAGCTTGCTTAAACGCGTGACGGAGGCCCGGTTGACCCACGGCATTCGCGGCGTCCTGTGGCACCAAGGCGAAAACGACAGCGGCCTCGATTTCTCCAACTGGAGTTACCTAACCTATCAGCAGTACTTTGTGGATATGACGGCCGCCTGGAAGCAGGATTATCCCAACATCCGGAATTATACTACGCGCGGTTTAGATTGTTATTATGGTTTTTGAGAACAGTTGGAAATTCCAAGTGAGCAACGAGGCGAGCTGTTACGAACTTTTTTGCGGTCGTAAGAGCGGCCGAAGTGCCGTTGTAGAGATTCTTAGGTTCCGCCCATGCTCTCATCGTACTTTGTGTCCAAATAGCCGCGCTCTGGTCGTACGGTTGCGACGCGGTTGGCCCTTTGG
>CAINDV010000054.1 GCA_903847485.1 uncultured Verrucomicrobiota bacterium | reverse complement strand
CCAAAGGGCCAACCGCGTCGCAACCGTACGACCAGAGCGCGGCTATTTGGACACAAAGTACGATGAGAGCATGGGCGGAACCTAAGAATCTCTACAACGGCACTTCGGCCGCTCTTACGACCGCAAAAAAGTTCGTAACAGGTAGCAGAAGACGTTGTTGGCGGCGTCCACTCGGTAGCAGAGGTCCGGGCCGTGGACATACCAAGCGGTCGCGGTGCCGCTGTTGTCCAGGTCGCACAGGATACGTTCCATGCCGCCCGCCAAGGAAAGGACATAGCCGGTGGTCACGCCGTCCACGGTTTTCGAAATGCGGCGACCGAGGGCGTCGTAACGGTTGGCAATGTGTTTGGCGGTGAGGCCAGCTTCCCAGTGAATGGAGGTGGTGCGGTTGTCTTCGTCATAGGTGAGGGACCAAGCCTGGCCGTTGCCGGAGGCATTGGTCAGGTTGCCGCTGGGGTCGTAGGAGTATGTGATGCGTGAAACGTGATTCGTGATTGCAACGTCACTATCAACGAGCTTGCCAGCCGGAGTGTAGTGGGCCGTTTCGTCTGTGGCAGATGGTGGCGGCCATGGCAGCGTGCCCTTCTCGCTGGAACCGGTCTTGTTCCCATTGCGGTCGAAGGCGTAGGCCAAAGCGATGGCGACGCTGTTGGATTGCGGATTGGAGCTTTGATATTTCAGACCCGTGAGGCGGCCAGCGTCGTCGAAGGTGTTGGTCTGGGTGACGCCATTCGGCCAGGTGCGGCGGATAAGGCGGTCGGCTGGGTCGTAGGCATAGGTCATTTGCCGCCCGGCCCAGTCCACCTGGTTGGTCAGCCGGCCCAGGGAATCGTAGCGGTTTGCGAGTGTCTTGCCGTCGGGATAGGTGATGGCTGTGACGCGGCCGAGCGGGTCGTAACCGTATTGGACGGTCTGGGCGAGTGCGTCCGTTTGCGCAATGGGACGGTCGAGTCCGTCATAGATGAACTGGGTGGCGGTAGCTACGCCGGACACGCGGCGTTTGATGATTTTGGCGTTGTCGTTGTCGTCGTAGGCAAAGGTGTCCTGGCGGCCGGTGCTGAAATCCACGGCAAGCACGCGCCCGGCGGCATCATAGGTTGGGGTGCGGGTGGTGCCGTTGGGGTTGGTCTGGCGCTGGAGGCGGAGGAGTTCGTCGTATTCGTAGCGCCAGGTGTTGGTATCTTGGTTCTGCTCCGAGCGACGTTCGTTGCGCGGACCGTAGGTCATCACGTAGTGGCCGCCCAGTGCGTCGGTGATGTTCGTGATGTTGGCAACGCCATCGTAAGCGTAAAGCCAATCGAATCCCTCGGCGTCATGCCATTGGGTGAGGCGTCCGCGTCCGTCGTAGGCGTGGAGCGAGGGGAAGCCGTTGGGTGTGGTGATTTGGAGGATGCGCCCGGCTAGGTCGTAAGTCGTGCTGCGGGTATTGCCGAGCGGGTCAGCCTCGGCGATGACGCGGTTGAGGCGGTCGTAGGTCTTCGACCATTGCCGGCCGAGTTTGTCGAACAGAGCGACGAGGTTGCCGTTGGTGTCGTATTGGTTGGTAATGGAGTTTCCCAGCGGGTCGCTGAGGCGGATGAGGCGGTTGGCGGCGTCATAAAAAGTGGTCGCCGTATTGCCGAGCGGGTCGGTCACGCGGTCCACCTTGCCACGAGTGGTGTAGGAGGTGAACCATTTGTTCGTGCCGGTGCGGTCAGTGGTGGCCGTCCGTTGGTTGGCGGCGTCGTAGGTGTAGGTGGTGAACTGGCCTTTGCCGTCCGTAGTGGAGAGCCGGTTGCCGTTGGCGTCGTACGTGCGCAGGAATACCCGGCTCAGCACGTCCACCACGCGGACAGGATTTCCGTTCACATCGAGGGTGTAAGTAGTGACGTCGCCCAGTGGATTGATTTCGCGGAGTTTCCAGCCGACCTCGTTGACGACAAAGGTGGTGGTGTTGGTGGCGGGGTCGGTGCGAGCGATGAGGAAGCCGTTGGTGTCATACGTGAAACGTGAAACGTGATTGTTGGCGTCTGTCGAGGTTTCGACCAGGCCGTTGGTGCGGTAGGTGTAGCGGACGAGCGGACCGAGGGCATCGGAGTGGTTTGTCAGATTCCCGCCCGCGTCATAGGCGTAGAAGTTGGTCCAAGTCGTCCAACCGTTGGCGTCGGGCGGCTGCGGCGTGATTTGCTGAATGGCCTTGTTGAAGAAGGGGTGGAAGACCCAGCGTGTGACTTCACCAAGAGCGTTGGTGCGGGCGGTGACGTTAGCGCGGTCGTCGTAGCCAAAGAAGGTAGTCCAACCGAGTGGTTCGGTGACAGCCGTGCGATTGCCGCGGTCGTCATAGGTGTAGGCGGTGACGTTGGTCAACGGGTCTTGCTGCGTCAGGATGTGGCCCTTGCGGTCGTAGGTCTCGAGCCACTGGAAGCCGGCCGGGTCGGTGTTCCGCATCTGGCGATTAGCAGGCACATTGTATTCGGTGCGAGTGGTGCGGCCCAGTGCATCCACGGTGTTGGTTTTCCGGCCGTAACGGTCGTATTGGACGAGGACGCTGGGGTTGCCGCGCGGGTCGAGGACGCGCTCCAAGAGACCGTTGGTGGCACTGTAGGCGAATTGCCAGGTGGTGTTCGCACTGGAATAGAGGCCGGACGTGTTGGTGATGGATTTGGAGAAGAGGCGGTTAGTGGCGTCGTAGGTGAAGTTCACCTGCCAGGCACCAAACGTGACGTTGGTGAGAAGGCCAAGCGCAAGGTTGTAGCCGAACGAGTAGGTGGCTCCAACGGTGTCCACGACGTTGGTGAGCAACGCTTCGTCCTCATTCCACTGCGGAGTGACGGCGTTGCCATTGAAGTCACGAATTTGCACCAAGCGGCCAGCCATGACGGTGCCGTCGGTCGGGTCACGGAAGCGATAGACCAGGCGCTCGGGAGTTGTCCACTCGTATTCGCCGGTGGCTGGCAGAAGAGCCAGTTCACCTCGGTATTCCTTGTGGCGGGTGACAAAGATGCTGTTGGTCTTGACCCAGGTTTCAATGGAGCCGTCCCAGGTGATCAGCCGGCGCTCGGAGAAGCTCTGTTCTGGAGCGATGCGCGTGTCGAAGGTGTGCCGCCAGCCGGGACCGAGGACACGGCGGTCGTAAGGATCCGAACTGCCATCGGCAGGTGCGTCCGTAGGCGTGACGCTGCTGTAGCCGAATCGGAAGTCAAACGCGATGCCGGGTACCGACCGGGCGAACGCAGTCTGACTCCAGGAGAACGCGCCGGAGAGAGACACCAGGGCGTCTTGGCCGCGGTTCTTGCGGGAATCGAACAAGGATTGTTCACCGGCAGCATCGGTTTCCTCGAAGCCAATGCTGCCGGAACCGAGTTTCGCGGCGGGGTCAGTGCCTGTGGGGGGAGTAGGGACAAAGTTGCGGTAGCGGTCGGTGGCGTTGGTGGCAGCGCCCAATTTGTAGTAGCCCTTGAGGTTGGGGAAGGCACGCTGATCCTTGAACATGCGATCTTGGATAAGGCTGGCAGAGAGCGCCGAGTTGTAACTCGCCACTTCGATGATGTCGCCGTAGAACAGCCTGGAATTGCCGTTGATGCCGCCGATGGCCAAGCCGCTGCCGGCGCTGCTGCCGACAAGCGCGGCTTCGGGCGGAAGCGGCCGGCCATCCACGTAAGGCGAGAAGCTGGAACCGGAGCGGACCATAGCGACGTAATACCAACGCTCCAGATAGGGCCGCTGAATCAGAGTATTGGTGTAGGCTCCGGAACTGCCACGGGTGACGAACTCGACATTACCTGTGTAGGCGTTGAACCGGATGGCGTAAGCGAAGTTGGCGGACTCGTTGCCGTCGCTACGGTCCATCAGGATGGTCATATTCTCCGCCAGGGTCACGCTGCTGGGGATGGAGATGCGGAACCAACAGGAGACAGTGAACGGGCCGGTGGCAGAGGTAAGACTTCCGGTCGGATCGTCGGCCTTGATGCTGGCGTTGTTGGTGAACGTGGCCGCCTTGGAAATGGTAGTCGGCAAACCAAGGACCGCGAAGCAGCAGGCGAGGAGGATGGATTGCGCGTGGAAGATGGAAGGACGGCGCGGTTTGCGGGCACGGACGCAAAGTCGTTTTCCGCGAGCAGGAATGGTGGTGGTCTTCATGGTCGTTGTTCTGCGATTATGAGTTTCGATTCAGCCAGTTGCTTGACGTTATTGAGGCGCACGATTCGAAAGGCGGGAAGCCCAGCACTCCCGGACTCGCACACCAAGACGACCTCGGCGCGGACGCCGTTTTGCTCCAGTTTGAAGGCGACGCAATTGTCCACTTGAACTCCGGCCTGGGTCGCCCACGCCTCCGCTTGTTGCGGGAAGATTGCCTTGAGGATCCCAAACTTTCCGTCGCGCAGGAGAACCGAGATACCCCCGTCGGAAACTTCATCCTGCGAAGCCTTCCGGATGAATTCCGCTTGCTCGCTGGGCGTCCGTTCGCGAATGGCCTGCGGGATGGCGAAAAGGTGGAGCGCCCGTTCGGGGGATGCAGGATCATTCAGGGCTGAGGCCAACTCCCTTACGACAGCCATGGCCTCACGCTTCGGAGCGCCCAAGTGCCAAGCCCACCAGCCAAAACTCACACCCGCCGCGGCGATTGTCGCGGTTAAAATCCTTGTTGAGCGTTTTCTAATGAAAGGTATGCGCTTGCTCAGCACAAGTGGAGTGGACTCGCACAGCAGGACACTTGCAAGCATAAAGAGCGGGACAGCCAGCTTGGCTTTGATGAGTGGGCTTTCGAAAAGCGCGAGCCATGCGCCCACAAGTTCTCTGGTACAACAAGGACAAACGGAGGTGCCGGGTTGTAGCTTCCTTGAGCTTGTCGTCCAGTTGTTTCTTGGCGCGTTCCAGCGCCTTGACGATGCGCGAGTCGCCCTCTTTGCGCTGCTCTTGGATGGCCAGCGCCAGTTCGCGCAATTGCTCCTTGAAGAACTCCTCCTGCGTGCCTCGCGCCACCGGTATCTTCTCGAAGCTGGAGTGCGTGACGATAACCGCGTCCCAGTTGCCCGTGGCGATGCGACTCATCAGCGT
>CAINDV010000053.1 GCA_903847485.1 uncultured Verrucomicrobiota bacterium | reverse complement strand
TCATCGCCGTAGGCGGAGATGAAGAGGAGGTCGTTCATCTGCCAGCGGGGGCGGTCGGCGCTATTGGCGCTGGCGCGGCTTTTGACGACGAGGTTGGCGAGGATGCGGCGGAGGACGACGACGGGCAGGCGCTTTTTCTCGAAGCTGACCCAGAAGATGCCCCAGGGCTGGCCGGAGTGGAGGGGGCGGATTTGTTTGATCTGATTGATCTTGGCGGCGTGGGCGGCATCGAGGCCCAGCTCCTCAGGTTCGTAGCTGTAGGAAATTTCCTCGACGTCGTCGGAATCAATGGGCCACTCCAATTCGTCGCGGAGGTAGGCGACGAGGGAGGGGAGGGTTTTGATGGTGCGGAGGCGGTCGGGGGAAGGGAGCATGGGAGGCAAGGATGATGGATGAATTATGAAAGGGCGGCCGCGGTTTGTGCCGGGGGCACGATGAACTCTGCCCAGTCGCCTGAAGCCAAGAGCGGTTTGATCGGAGCGAGCGTTGATGGAAAGGAGCCGCTGGAGGTGACTGCCAAAAAGGTGCGGGCGCGAGACAGGCCCACATAGAGGAATTTGTCCACCAACCCCGGATTCTGCTCGTGCATCAGGTCCAGATGGAGGAAGAAGACCGCCTCGAATTCCAGTCCTTTGATGAACGCGACGCTGAAGATCCGGACCTTGGCCTGATTGCCCAGAATCCGGCCTCCCGGGCAAGGCTCGGTGACAATCGAGTCTTCGGCCAGTTTGTCCGCGACGGCCTCGTAGAGTGGGGTAATGTCCTTTTCCTGGGGGACGAAGAGGGCGATGGAGGGCAGCTTGCCCTGGTGAATTTGGTAGATTTCGACAATGCGCTCGCAAATCCAACGGGCCTGGGCCGCGGAATCCGCCGCATTTTCCAGGAGGAGAGGCGGGATTTGGTCGTAGTCCGACTCGTCGTAAGCGGAGGTGAAGGGAGCGGGCTGGCCGACCGACAACTGATAGAGTTCGGTGGCCACAGCGAGGAGCCGGGGGCTCTGGCGATAACAGCGATTGAGCGACTCGACGCGAACGCCGGGGATGAGCGGGGTCAGGGTCTCCCATTGCGCCAGTCCGCAGTCGGTCAACCGCTGCATCAGGTCGCCGCTGAGCGTCAATGAATTGAAACGCGGTTGGGTGAGAGCATACATGCAGGCGAGTTGGACGCTGGAGAAATCCGTGGCTTCATCCACCGCGACGACGGTGTGGAGCAGTTCGGCGAGACGGTCCAAGTAAGGATGGCCCAGCGGAGAATCGCCCCGGCGCAGTTGCGGGCCGAGTTGGGACCGGAAGCAGTTGAGCATCACCAGGATCACGACATCCAACTCGTGGTCGGTGATCGAATCCGGCCTGGGTTTGCTGCGGTAGAAATCTTTGATGAGCGGGTTGCGGCGACGGAAGAGCTTGTAGTATTTGGGGATGAGTAACAGACGTTGAACCAATCGCTGTTCGCTGGTGGGTGACTGGATGCCGCCAGTGGATGGTGTTCGTTTCCGAAGGCTCAACCGTTGCTCGACGCGCCGGTCCAGGTCACTCTTGGCCAAAGCCTCCTCAAAACTGGAAAACAGGTACAAAATTCGCGCGTCTGACACCGGTTGCTGCTCATGTCCAGCGACACGACGGAAGGGCGCTGAGCTGGGTCCGACCTTGAGGAGCCGGAGAAAATCACGAGCGATCTCTGTCCGGTAGTCGCTCCAGATACGGACCGTCTGGCCGGAAGCGGCCAGGCCGGCACGGCCAAGGCTGTCCTTGATGTAATTACTCAGCAACTCCGTGGGCGTGAAAAGCACCCAAGTCCGGCCATTGCTAAACAGCGGGCCGGATCGCTCGTTCGGGTTCAACTCGCCGGAGGCCACGAGGTCTTCCGGGCTGGTCTTCAAGTCGAGGCGATTGATGAGCACCGTTGTCTTGCCAGTGCCTGGCGCGCCCGAAATGATGAGCGGAATATTGATGGGGAGCCGGACCAGCGGATCCTGCTGGGCATCCACCACGGGCTGGTCGCGCAAGGAGATGGCTTCGATGGCGGGGCGTTTGCGAGCGCGAATATCCTCGATGGTGAAAGCCCCGCTCAGCAAATCCCGAAGGGAAGGGATGTAGCGCGTTGGCAGCGAGGGGGCCGGGCAGAGGGAATTATCCACCGCATCCCTGCCGAGAGTGCGGAACAGGTCTTTGGCGAGCAGTGTAAACTGGGTCGGCGTGGGTGGCAGGATTGGGTGTTCGGCAGGGAGGGGGATCACCACCGAATCGCCGACCGTCAAGGATGCGAGCCGGCCAACCGGTGCCCGTCTGGTCAGATAGTCGCCTTGCGCACCACGTCCGCCCGGATTGCCGGACCGGCAAAGAACATAACTGCATTCAGCATCACCACACTTGGCTTTCAGATAGCCGATAGGACCCTCGCGGTTGAAGGCCAGGCGTTCGGCCAATCCGCGCTGTGTGGCGTCCGGAATGACGGCATGTTGAAAATGGTCGTGAAAATATTCGACCTCGCTCGTCACCTCTGCGGCGAACGCGCGGACCAATTCCAGTTCAGTTGGCATGGCTTGGTACAGAAAGACTCATGAACCCAGTTCCATCCAGCATTTGAGGGTGGGTTTGACGCCGACGGGAGCTTGCATCTGCTTGAGGTAGGTGTTCTTGATGTGAGTCTCGACCTTGAGCCGGACGGTGCGCAGAGCGTCGGCGGTCATCTCGACGCGGCGCGGGGTGTCCGGCTGGCAGCGGATGTAGGCGTGGATTTCCTCGGGCTGGTCCAAGATTTTCAGAGTCGTGAAGTCGAAGAGGTACCAGGCGGTGCGGCCGGCGGCGTCGGTCCAGACGGAAGCCGGACCGGCAGGTGGGGGTGCCTGCGGGACTATCGCGGGCGGGGCGCCCGCGCCACTACGGAGGGCGGCAGACAGGGATGCCTGCGCGACGGATACAGGCAGAATGGCTGTGCTACTACCGGATTTGTCCTCGGCGGGGAGGCTGTAGCAGAAGAAGACGGCCTGGGCACTAGGCTGGTGGTGGGCCTTGCCACTGAAGACGCGGCCGGGGAGGGCGTCGAGGTGGTCTTCGAGGTTCGGGTGTTCCGCGAGCAAGCGCTCCAGTTCGAGCTGCATCTTCTCGGTGGGCGTGGTGGTGCCTTCGTAGTTGCTGAGAAAATCCTTCAGCGCTGCGTAATCGTCATCGGGACGGAGCAGCTTCTTGCCTTCGATGCCAAACACTTTGGAAATGCGCAGGGTCTTGTGGGCGACTCGACTGTAGAGCTTAAGCAACTCGTCGAGTTCATCGGGCGGCAGAAAATTCCAATAGGCCACCTTGCCGCGAGAAGGTTCTTCCTCCGGGTGGTCGGCGAGGATCTTCTGTTCTACGGCGGCACTGAGGCGGCGATCCACGCGGCCGATACGCTGCATGAGACGGACGGGATTCCAGTGGAGGTCGTAGTTGATGACACGCGTGGCGTCCTGGAGGTTAAGACCTTCGGACAGGACGTCGGTGGCGAGGAGGATACGGGTCTCCTTGAGCCCGCGAGCGGCCAAGTCGGAGGAGGAGGAATCGTTGTAGTAGGGCGCGAATTGCTGGAGGACCTCGGCGCGGTCGCGGCGGGTGGCGCTGTCCACTTCATCCACGCCATCCAGGCCGGCGTCCTGCAATTGATGTTTGAGGTAACGGGCGGTGGCCATGAACTCGGTGAACACAAGCACCTTGCGCCCCTTAAGGTCGGGGTCGGACTTGAGCAGCTTGATCAGGGCTTTCAGTTTGTCGTCGTGGGCCGGGGTGAACTGTTTGAGCTCCTCCAGGAACTTCACCAGCGTATCGAGGTCGTCGAAGGTGTCGTCGAAGATTTCGTCCACGCGGTAGGTTTTTCGATCGAGCGGCGTGAAACTGTCGAGGAATTCGTCGCCGAGGGATTCTTCGGTCTCCTCGCTGGCTTCTTCTTCGGCGAGAGCCTGGCGGCGGACGTGGATGTGCGAGAGCAAATCGGCGTTGCGGATGCGCCACTTTTCGAGGCGCTCCTTTTCGCGCTTAGACTGATTATTGACTTCGAGGAAGGCGAGGAACTTGAGCAGGAGGTTCTGGCAGGATTGCTCGAAAGCCGTGATGGAACTCTCGAAGCGTTTCAGGAACTGGACGCGGATAAGGCTGACCAGGCCGCGCTGGCGGCCGGCCTCCCATTCCTCGATGGCTTGGCCCGGTGTCAGGGGATAATCGAGGGGATGATAGGGGCCGAGGGCAAAGAGCGGTTTGTCCTTGTCGAAGGCTGTTTTGATTTTTTCCAAAAGGGGACCGTAGGTTTTTTTGGCGGAGTAGTTCGCGACGCGGGGGGCGGCCTTCGTCGGGAACAAGGCTTCGGCGGAGCCCAACTGCTTCTGGCTCTGGATGACGTAGGCGCGGCTGCGCTGGACAACAAGTTCGCGAAAAAGTATGTCGCTAAACAACACTTGGCCGGCCTCGACCTGGTTGGCGGTGAACAGGTCACCGATGGTCGCGCCGCTGACACTGGACGCCAGTTGTTTTTCCAATTGGCGGAAGTGGGCGGCGAGGTTGTGGATGCCGAGCCGAGCCGCGAAGGCATCGGGCTTGTCCCGGGAAAACAGCTCGATGAGGTGCTGGAAATCGGTGAGCGCGTGATTGACCGGCGTAGCGGTGAGGAGGAAGACCTGCTTGCCCGCGCAGAGGTCGAACATCTTCCAATAGCGCGAGCGGATGGTGCTGTCCTCAGCATTGGCGAGGCCGCGATTGCGGAAGTGGTGGGCCTCGTCAATGACGATGACGTCGGCCTGCTGCTTGAGCTGGTCGAAGATGGCGGGATAATCCGGCCCGTCCTTGACCACACCGCGCATCAGGTCGGTATGGTTGAAGACCTTGAACGAGAGGAAGCCGTTGAGCAGGTGCGGCAGGTAGCGCTTGATGTTCCGCTCCCAGACGGGGGTACGGCCGGACTTGGGCACGAACAGGACGACGCGCTTCTTCTCGTACATCACGAGCCGCTCGATGAGCATGAGGCCAACGAAGGTCTTGCCCAAGCCGACGCCGTCGCAGAGGAAAGCGCCGCCGTGATTGGCGGCGATGTGGTGGAGGGAGGCGTAGCCGTCGCGCTGGTATTGATCGAGGATGGGATGAATTTTGGATTCGGTCTTTTCCCACTCGCTGGCGGTGAGTTCGTGACGACGGAAAAGTTCGTCGAGCGCCTTGGCGTAAACGTCGAACGGGGTGTAGGGCTGAATGTGGCGCTCGATGATCTTCAGGACGTCGGCGGTGATGTCCTCGGCCTCGGCCCAGTGCGCCTCATACCACTCCTGCAACTGGCGCACGTCGCCCGCGGCTTTGACCTGGATGTTGAGCTCGATGTTCTGCGTGAGGCCGGGCATGGTGAAGTTGCTGGAGCCGACGAGGGCGACCGAGCCGATGACTGCAACCTTCGGGTGCGTGATGTAGGTTTTGGCGTGGAATTTTCGCTTGGCGTAGGCGCGGCATTGGATCTTGCCGTCGCGAAGGGCCTGAACTATGGCCGGCGTGCCGGCGAGGAAATCGTTCTTCTCTTTCTCGGCTTCGAGGCTGGCGTCCAGCTTCTGGGTTATGTCCCGCTCAAGGGCTTGGAGAATTGCCTGGCGCGTGCGCGCCGAGACCTCGTTGCCCATGAGGATGCGAATCTTTTCGAGCTTTTGCCACTTG
>CAINDV010000052.1 GCA_903847485.1 uncultured Verrucomicrobiota bacterium | reverse complement strand
TATTACAATCGAGAGCGGCTCCACAGCGCGCTCGACTATCAATCACCTGTGGACTTTGAAACCTCACTAACGTAATAATCCGCCCGTGTTCTGCGCCCCCTCAAGGTGTCCATTAAACCGGGTCAACCCCAGAGACAAAGCGGCGCAGTCTGGCGTGCCGCGCCGTCCGGTGCTGCCCAGACCAACTGCTCTTTTTAGGATCAAGCAACTAGATGCGGACTTTGGCCTGCCGCAGTTGTGCCTGGAGAAATTCTGGAGCCCGGAGGCGGCCTTGAGCTTGGCGGTGCTCAGTTACAATTAGTGCGTGTGATTTCAGCGGCGCCTGGGCTGGCTGGACCGGGTGACGGCAGCGACCTTGCGCTTTCGGCTCTTCACGACCGGGGGCATTATCAGTCAGACGGCGGGGCGAACCACGATCCGGTTGAGCGTGCCGGAGGCCGAACGGGGTTGGTGGCGGGCGGTGTTGACGAAGTTGCGGTGTAAATTCCCTAACTGCAATGCGGTAAGCCAGACCCCGGTTTAAGCCCGTCTGGCGCGAGGCCAAAGCGATTTAAACCGCAGGAAAAACCGCCCCCCGTGAACGCCGCGCCAGACCGTGGGCGCGAAGCAGCCTCGCCTGCGGGGCGCCAGCGAGTGTCCGTCGGCCAGCGCCGCCGACACGGGCTCAAATGGATTTTATCCCGAAATCCTAAGCCTTACGGCATGGTTACGGCTTAGCCAGGTCCAGTTCGGTTGCCACGCCGTCTGTCCCGGCCAGCCACAGGCTGACGGAACGCGGCAGCGGGCAGAGCAAAAACGCCTGGCGCTCCGCCGCCAGCCGCCACGCCGCGCGGCTCAGAACTCCTGACCTGTAAGCACGAATTCCAACCGGCAAGGAAACGAGTTGAGTTCAAGTTCGCCGGGTCAGGGGATCCGGCCTACAGGAACGGCACGGTTTTGTAGGCCCGGTGCCCCACCGGGCGGCCCACCCCAACTCCTCGGCTCAGGAGTTCTGAGCCTTCATCCTTCAACGGGCACTTGCTCACTAATGGTGGTGTAGCCGATCACTGTGGCGACAAGGAGTGTGCGGGTGAACTTCATGGTTTACTGCGTGCGGGAATTGAGTAGGAATGTGTAACTGTCCGGTCACTGCGGACGTAATCCACCTTGGCTTCGCTGGCGGAAACCATAACCCGCAGGTGGCCGGAACCGCCGAGGATAATACCTTCCTTGTAACCGTATGCCGCTGCGCTCCGGGTGCTGCCTTTGGGGTCACCGGGTTGCGGGACTTCCTGATACACAATGCCGTCGAGGTCTTGCTTGGCGTAGAGATGGTCGTGACCGTGGAAGACAATGCTGACGCGGTTCTCTACGAGTAACTGGTGAATCGGCATCGGCCAGCCGGGACGCTTTTCCTTGGAGCCATTAGTGCCATCAGGATTTCTGCTGCCCCACTCATAGAACGGCGCGGCCTCGACACCACCCCGGCCCTGTTTGTCTAATCCCCCAACCAGATGATGGATAAAGATGAAATTGAACGTCGCCTGGCTGGCTTCGAGCGTGCGCTTGAGCCACTGGTATTGCTCGGCACCCAGAGTGCGCATCCAGTTATCGTCGTTGCGTCGCTGGCTGGGCGTGTGCCAGAACGGGTCGAGCACAACAAATAACGCTGGGCCGTTCTCCCATGCGTAGTAGTTGCGCGCCCCGTCGGTCAGGGGATTCGGGAAGTAGCGCAGTCGCATCGTGCGGGACCAGCGGGCGAGGTTATTGGTGGTGCCGTCGAGGTAGCGACCACTCTCGCCGTCGTGATTGCCACTGACAAGATACACTGGAACGCGCAAGAGATCGAAGTAGCGGCGTTGGTCGAGATACTGTTGCGCGGCGGCGGAGCGGCTAGTGTGCTTCTCGGACATGAATGTGTCGCCGAGGTCTATGTGGAAAACCGGCGCGTCTGCGGCGGCGTTGCGCAACGTGCGCTGATACCACGCAAGGTCGGTATGGTCGTCGAGGTGTGAGTCGGCGGTGATGGTGATGGTGAACGGTCCTGCTCCCCAGACCACGCTCGCTGAGAAGAAGAACACGAGGGCAAGTCGAATCATCGCCGGTTCTTCCTTTGTTTGGCGTCGGTAACTGTGCTTGGATCGAAGTTCGGATTAGGCGTCGGCAGTTGTGCGTTCACCACAGCGAGATAGTCGCTCAGCCGCTGATTGAGTGCTCTTGCCTTATCCGGCATTTCCTGCGCGAGGTTGTGTCGCTCACCGGGGTCTTCGGCGAGGTTGAACAAGCGCAGCGCGCTGGTCTCATAAGCACGGATGAGTTTGAAATCCCGCAGATAGATGGCCGAGGCCGGACCAATGGCATCCTTGTCATAATGCGGAAAGTGAACGATGAACTCTTCGCGCGGGCGCTGCACCGTTCCCCTGCCGGCATTAGTCAGGACCGAAACGAGGCTGCCGCCTTCAATGCCCCTCGGCAGCGGTTTGCGAACCTGGGCCAAGGCCGCGATGGTCGGAAATAGGTCCTCACCAATGGCGCGGACGTATGAGCAAACACCGCTTGGGATGCCCGGTCCGCGGATGATAAACGGCACGCGCAAGCCGCCTTCCGACACCGTGCCTTTGCCACCTGCCAGCGGCGGATTGCGCCCCGGCGTGCCGTGGTCGGTGGTGAAGATGACGAAGGTGTTGTCGGCGATGCCTAGTTCATCAAGCCTCTTGAGCACTTGCCCAAACGCGATGTCCAGGTCGAAGTCCGCCGCCGCTTCAGCGATCTCCCGCTCGTTCAGGTTGCCGCCCCAACTCTTCACGGCGGCGAGTGCTTCCGGGCTGGCGTCACCGCCCTGACGCGACGCGTAGTGCGAGAGTTGGAGATAGAAGGGTTTGCCCGCCTTGACCTGTCGCGCCACAAAGTCCAACCCGCGCTCCGTCATACCATAGAGTTGTCTGGGATGCGGATTGGCGACGTTGTCCGGGCCGCCATTATTGGTCGGGCCGTCGCTTTCGTCAAAGCCATGCTGGCTCGGACTTACCCGGCCCACATGCCATTTGCCGAAGTGCGCCGTCGCGAAGCCGGCTTGCTTGAGTAACTCCGCAATGGTTGTTTCGCTCGCCGCCAGTTCCAGCGAAGCCACCGGCGAAATCACGCGCCCGTCAGGATTGCCGCCGCTGTCCTTCTTACCCTCGCCCACAAAGGTCATGTGTAACTGCGCCGGGCTTTTGCCGGTGAAAATGGCGGCGCGTGTCGGCGTGCAGCGCGGCGATGGCGCGTAGAAGCTCGCAAACCGCATCCCGCCCGCTGCGAGTTTCTCCAGGTTCGGCGTGCGGACAAAGGCGCTCTTCGACGCCGGCACTGCATCTTCCATTTGCACGGAAGTGCTGCTCCAGCCGTGGCCTTCGCCAAGGATGAAGACGAAGTTAGGAGGCTGCGCGGTTGCCGCGTGAACCGGCGCAGCCAGCAGCGCGGCGACGGAAAGGTTGAGGAACCAAAGCAATCTTCTCATTTGTGCTCTCGACGATACTCGTTCACTGCCCGCGCTGGCCATCTCGTGGTGGGCGATCTTGCCGATTGTCACCACCACCACCGCCGCCTTGACCTTCGCCTCCGCCGCGGCCTCCACCTTGGCCACCTCTACCACCACGTCGTTCGCCGCCACCGCCCTGGCCTGGCGGACGATCTCCCTGCGGCCGCTTGCGATAGACATCAATGCCTTTCTCGGCGCGTTCGGTAATGGTGCCCTTGGGCGTAAGGTCGCGGTCTTTGAAGGCGGGATAATCGGCGGCGTAGCGATAGGCGCGGAAGGCGGAGTTAGCCATTGGCAGGACGTCACCGATCACTTTCACCGCGCCGTCGCGGGTAACAGGGTTAATGTATTCCCAGGCAAGTTGACCGTCGGCAGTTACCTCGAAGAAGTGACCCTCGGTGTCGGAGCAGATGAAGGTGTTGCCATTCGGGAGGCGCTGGCCGCTGGAGCCGATGTGGCTGAAGAAGCCGTGGCTGTTTACTGAACGGTAACTCCAGACCACTTGCTTCGAGATCTGGCGCGGCTGGTTATGAGTGTCCTTGTCATAGGTCTCGCGCCGGTAGCTGGCGTCGGGCGGATTGACATACTTGCCGGTGTCGCGCCCGCTGGCGTCGAGAAAAGGATTGATTTCCAAAATCGAAGAGCCCGGCGTGCGCTGGAAGAGATACTGGCCGTTGTTGAAGACCATGATATGCCCCGCGCCGGGCAGGCTGGGGCGTATCCAGTGAACGTCGTGCGCTCCGCCCATCTGTTTATGACCGGAGGTAGCCGAGTCCCAGTTCTCCAGGACGCGCGGCGGGTCGCCTTGGGCATAGCGGGCCGGATCACCGAAGCGGTAGAGGAAATCGCCCGCCGGCCCGGCAGCCTTGGCGAGGCTGGCCTTCGGGTCCCCGGCGACGAACGTGCCGTCGTGGTCCACTACGTATAGCTCGCCCTGCACAGAGTTGATGACGATGTGGCCGGACTCGGCGTTGTAGTCCATCGAGTTGCAGTGCAGCCAGTCGCGCTTCAAGGGACGGCCGGGCATGTTAAGGTTGATGCGGCCGGGATGGTCCGCGACGGTCTTGCCCGCGCCGACATGGTTGGGCTTCGACGGGTCAACATCCTGCACGACGTGATCGAAGAACCACCATTCCCAAACGACGTTACCCTGCATGTCCACCTCGACGACCGCGTCCATCTGGCCGTTGTCATACGGACCGTTCTTCGGGTTGGTGCCAGCGGCGATGGCCTGCTCGTGCGAGATGGATTTGTTGGCGATGTAGAGCGTGGTCGGGGCGTTGAGCTTCTTGTTGAAGATGCGCACCCAATCGTGATGCGGCGCGTAGTTCTCGCGTTTTTCGGTGTGTTCCCAAACCGTCTTGCCGTCCCAGTCCACCTCCTTGAAACCTTGGAAGCCACTGGGATCGTCCTTGCCGGCGTCCACGATGTTGCCGTTGTCGAGCAAGTGAGGGTTCGTGCCGATCGGCCATGTGTGGACCACACGGCCTTCCATGTCGAGCAGATAGGTCCGGCTGCCGACGCCGAAGAGCGTGTACGAATTGCGCCAAAAGTATTGTTACCCGGGCGGGGGTGGAAAACGCTTCTGCGGAATACGTTGTGCCAAAAGTCCTGTTACCGTGGCCGGAATGGATACAACAATGAAGCAACAGACCCGGGTCGAGG
>CAINDV010000051.1 GCA_903847485.1 uncultured Verrucomicrobiota bacterium | reverse complement strand
CCCCTACGGGGCTGGGGACTTTCTTGGCGGATCGTGGCGATAAACATGGCGCTCCTACGGAGCTGGCACTGAACGGCGCTGGCCTTAACCAAACGGCAGTGCCCCATCGGATGGGGAGAGATTCCACGAGCCGCCAAGGCTCGCGATTTGTTCCCCTGAACCTGCCCGTCATTGGAGCGCCGACATTCCTGTCGGCGTGGTTCCAGATCGGCACGGCCACGCCGACAAGAATGTCGGCGCTCCCATGCCGGACAGGTTCAGGGGTAGGGTGCCCGCCAGGGCGGGTGCGGGGTTGGCCCGACAATCTGCCGGTGTCACTGGTAATTGGTATAACTCCCCATAGCTAACCCCGCACGCCTCACCTTCCACCTTTCACCTTTCACGTTTCACGTTTCACGTTTCACCCTCCCCCCTCACCCTATGTCCAACTCCCCCCTCACCCCCCCGCGCATTCTCATCGTAGATGATCTCCCCGCCCCCCGAGAGCTACTCGCCGCGCTCCTTAAACCCGAAGGCTATGTCCTCCAGTTCGCCACCAATGGCGCGGAGGCGCTCCAGCTCGCCGCCGAGTGCCCGCCCGACTTAATCCTATTGGATGTCATGATGCCGGGCATGGACGGCTTCGAGGTGTGCCAGCGGCTCCGCGCCACGCCATCGCTCGCCGAGGTGCCCATCATACTTCTTACCGCCTTAGATGACCGCGCCTCGCGACTCCGCGGCTTTACCGCCGGGGCGGATGACTTTATCAGCAAGCCCTACGACCAGGTGGAACTGCGGACCCGGGTGCGGGGCATCACCCGCTTGAACCGCTACCGCTCACTCCTGGCCCAGCGGGCGGAGTTTGAATGGGTCGTGGAACAATCGGCCGTCGGCATCCTAGTCGTAGAGCGCGACGACACCGTGCGCTACGCCAATCCGCGAGCGGTCCAAGTGTTGGACCTGCCCACCACGCAGCCCCCACTGGTGGGGAGTAAGTTCCTGGACGCCGCCCGGTGCCGCTACCGGCTCATCCCGGAACTGTTCTGGCAAAGCTGGTCCAACTTACCCGACGACCCCACCCAGCGGTTCCTCTATCTCTTGCGGCCCGAGACGCCGACGGCCCGCGCCTTCTGGCTCCGCGTCCGGGTGCTGGATGCGATCAATGGCCAGCGCCTAGTCTGGCTGGAAAACCGCACCGAAACCGTGACCATCCAGCGCAACGTCTGGACCTTCCAAAGCGCGGTTTCCCACAAGCTGCGCACGCCGCTCAACGGACTCTTAGGCTGTCTGGGCGTACTGAAGGATAACTTAGCTACTCTGCCGCCAGAGACCGCCCTCTTTCTGGCGGATGCGGTAGCCAGTGCGGAGCGGCTGAATGCGACGATCTTGCAGGTCTTGCAGAGCGTGGACCACGCCCCGCCGGTCCGGGGCCCAGGCTGCCCGCTCGCCGCGCTGCCGGAGCTGGCAGAACGGCTCTTTGCCCCGCAACCCCACGAGCGCCTGACTCTTTCCGGGCTGGAGCAATTCCCCGGTGCCAGTCTGGTGCTCAACGCCACCGCGATGGAAACCATCCTCGGCGAACTCTTGGACAACGCGGTGAAATTCCATCCGACTAAGAGTCCGCGCGTCGCTCTCTCGCTAACTCCGGCCCCAGATGGCCACTTACTCCTCCGCGTGACAGATGACGGCGTGAGTCTAACTCCCGAGCAACGGGAGCTGGCTTTCACCGCCTACTATCAACTGGCGAGTGACGGGTTCTCAGCGGGGCTGAGCGCCCGGCGGGGCTACGAACGGCGCGCGGCGAGCCGGCCGAATCTTGGTAGGTTGGACGGTGTTTGTCCCACCGGGGGTGCTACACCGGTGGGCAATTATGTTGCT
>CAINDV010000050.1 GCA_903847485.1 uncultured Verrucomicrobiota bacterium | reverse complement strand
TTCCGCCGCAAGAACTGTTGCCGCATCGCTATCATCGGAAACCTCCGTACCTCTATAGCGACCGAGAGGTTCGCCGCCTGATCCAAGCCGCCCGACAACTTCCCTCACCCGATGATCTTCGCGCCGCCAGCCATGCGACCTTGTTCGGGTTGTTGGCCGTGACGGGCATGCGAGTGGGGGAAGCGATCGGTTTGGACCGCGCGGATGTTGATCTCCCCCAAGGGATCCTCACCGTGCGGCAGGCCAAGTTCGGCAAATCCCGATTGCTTCCGGTCCATGTTACCACGCAAAAGCAACTGCGGGCGTACGCCCGCCTGCGAGACCGGGTCTGGCCCCGACCCATTACCCCCGCCTTCTTTATTTCTGAACGTGGCACGCGCTTGACTGACGGCACCGTCCGTCGGTGGTTTGTCATCGTCTCCCATCAAATCGGCTTGCGCGCGCCCACAGACCGCCGCGGCCCGCGGATTCATGATCTGCGTCAACATGCCGGGAGCCGGGTTATGCCGGGTCGAGCCTGAAGTTCCGGCAAAAACCTAAGGCATTGCCACCTTTTCAGCTTTTCGATCCGGCATTTCCCGAATGTCATTGTCCTTCAACACTTCAACTCAAAATGAAAGGACAAGACCCACATGATTGAACATTTCTATTCGGCATATGACGACTTACGCCCTTTGCGTCGCGGTCTGCTAGGGCCGCACATGGACAGCTTCGCCGCTCGACTGTCTAAGCAAGGGTACTGCAAATACTATGGCAGGCAGAAGATTGAGTTGGTGGCGGATTTGAGCCGATGGCTTGAGCGAAAGAACATCCGAGCCGCTGAACTCAACGAACAACGCATCCACGTCTTCTTGGCCGCGCGATCGAAGGCGCATGGCTGCACTGGTGGTGAAAAGTCAACGTTGGCGCTCTTGCTCCGATCTCTGCGTGAAGGGGGCATTGTTCCCGCGGCCCTGCCTCCAGCCGTCCGAGGTCCCATCGATCTCCTCGAAAGACAATACGCCCAATTCCTGAGCGAGGAGCGTGGCCTCAGCCAGTCCACGTTACGCCATTACCTTCCAGTGGCCCGGGATTTCCTGTCCCAACGGTTCGGTGTGCAGAAAGTCCGGTTGAAGGAACTGCATTCCAAGGATGTCACCGGGTTTATTCTCCGCCAGACCTCCAGCACAGCTCGAGGGCAGGCCCAGCGGTCGACCGGTGCCCTGCGCAGTTTCTTGGGTTTCCTTTATCAGCGCGGGCACTTGGCAACCAATCTGAGTGCGTGCGTTCCCGCTGTAGCCAATGTGCGGCAGTTGGATTTGCCTCAGTTCCTGCCGCCCGAACAGGTCGAGAGACTGTTGCAGAGGTGTGACCAGTCCAGCCCAGTCGGACTGCGTGATTATGCGGTTCTACTCCTGCTAGCGCGATTGGGGCTCCGGGCGGGCGAAGTGGTACATCTGAGCTTGGACGCGATTAATTGGGAGGCTGGAGAGGTGTTGGTCCGCGGCAAGAGTTCGCGGGATGACCGCCTGCCATTGCCTCAAGATGTGGGCCAGGCTTTAGCCAATTATCTGCGGAAGGGGCGGCCGGAGTGTTCCTCGCGACGTGTTTTCCTCCGGATCAAGGCGCCGCGCCAAGGTTTTTCCAGTTCGGTGGCGATCTGCAATATCGTCCGACGAGCGCTGAAGCAGGCCCAACTCAGTCCGCACTTTAAGGGAGCCCACTTGCTCCGTCGTTCCTTGGCCACCACGATGCTTCGCGGAGGGGCTTCTTTCGCGCAGATCGGCCAAATCCTCAGACACCAACAAGCCCAGACCACTGAGATCTACGCCAAAGTCCATCTCACAGCCTTGCGTGCACTGGCGCAACCTTGGCCCGGAGGTGCCCGATGAACGCTTTGAGCACTCGGCTCGAAGAGTACTTGAAACTTCGGCGACATCTGGGTTTCCAACTGCGACTTGCCGGAGCATTGCTTCGCCAATTCGTGCGATTTGCCCAAGAGAAAAAAACGTCGGTGATTACCACGAAGCTGGCGCTGGAATGGGCCACCCAACCGGCCAACTGCCAACCTTTCCAGTGGGCTGGTCGCCTGGGAATGGTGCGTCGCCTCGCTCAGTACGTCAGCGCGTTGGATCCACGGACCGAAGTCCCCCCTCCGGGATTACTTCCGCACCGCTATCATCGAAAGGCTCCCTACCTTTACCGCGATGGGGAGGTCCGCCGCTTGATCCGAACCGCCCGGGAGCTTGATTCGCCCAAGCATCTCCGAGGCGCGACGGCTTCCACTTTGTTCGGACTCCTGGCCGCCACGGGCATGCGGGTGGGAGAAGCCATTGGCTTGGATCGTCATGACGTGGACCTGCAGCAGGACCTGCTTACGATTCGTCATGCCAAAGGCAACCGGTCCCGTCTGGTCCCCATCCACCCCTCCACCCGAAAGGCGCTCCGACGGTATGAACGGCTCCGGGATCAGATTTGCCCGCACTGCGTAAGCCCAAGCTTCTTTATCTCGGACCGGGGTGCCCGATTGATCGATTGCACGGTGCGCTATTGGTTCATCTGTGTCTCGCATCAGACCGGATTGCGCAAGCCCACCGACCACCGTGGCCCCCGTCTCCATGACTTACGCCACCTCTTCAGCATCAAAACGCTTTTGCACTGGTACCGGATGGATCGGGACGTCGAAACCCACCTGCCCGAACTGGCCACTTATCTGGGCCACCGACATGTGGCCGACACCTATTGGTATCTTTCGGCCACGCCCGAACTATTGCAGTTGGCCACCCGCCGCTGGGTCAGTGGGAAGGGAGTGACCTTATCATGAAGACCCAGGCTTCTTTCTCCACGCTCCTGCAAACCTACTTCACGGACCGGCTTGTAGGCCAACGCAACGCCAGCCCGAACACGGTTGTCAGCCACCGCGATACCTTTCGCCTGCTCCTGCAGTTTGCCGAGCGGTCTCTTCATAAATCGCCCGCTGCCTTGGCCACGGAAGATCTGGACGCCCCGTTCATCGGCCGTTTCCTGGACCATCTGGAAAAAGAACGGGGTAACCAGCCACGCACCCGTAACACTCGATTGGCCGCCATCCACTCGTTTTTCAGCTACGTCTCACTTCAAGAACCCAGTCTCAGCGCCGTGGCGCAACGGATCCTCGCCATCCCCAATAAACGCTACAAAACTAAGCCGGTGGACTTCCTAAGCCGTACCGAAATCGAAGCCCTGCTGGCAGTGCCCGATCAAAGGACTTGGATGGGCCGTCGCGACCGAACGCTGCTGCTTGTCGCGGCCCAGACCGGATTGCGCGTTTCCGAGTTAATCGGGCTGCGTCGCCAAGACGTTGCCTTGAGTGCCGGAGCCCACGTTCGGTGTACCGGCAAAGGCCGGAAACTCCGTTGCACACCCTTGCGGAAAGAGGCCATTGCCGCTCTACGCTCGTGGTTGCGAGAACGCAACGCTCAGCCCACAGAGGTTCTGTTTCCCAGCGCCCAAGGTCATGCTTTAAGCCGTGATGCCGTCGAAGATCTACTCGCCAAGCATACGGCCATCGCACGAACGCACTGTCCCTCACTGAAACACAAACGTGTCTCTCCGCACGTCCTTCGCCACTCGCTCGCCATGGATCTACTCCAAAACGGAGTGGACCGTTCGGTCATTGCTCTATGGCTGGGCCACGAATCCATCGAAACGACACAGGTCTATCTCCATGCCAACCTCGAATTGAAGCAGAAGGCCTTGGCCACCACCGAACCTTACCGCGGCCGCTCAGGCCGCTACCGCCCCGACGACAAGCTCCTAATCTTCCTTCAGAGCCTTTGAAAGGCGCTCGGAAAATGCCGGGGTGAAAAGCTGGAAAAATGGCAATGCCTTAGGTTTTTGCCGGAACTTCAGGCTCGACCCGGCATAACCCGGCTCCCGGCATGTTGCCGCTTATGCCGGTCCCGGCATAAGCGTCACCGCTTTGCCTGTCGAGCGCTCCTCAACTGGTATCGGCGGGGCGTGGATGTCGAGGCCCATCTGCCAACCTTGAGCACGTACCTGGGCCACGGGCATGTGGCCGACACCTATTGGTACATCACGGCAAGCCCCGAACTCCTCAAGTTAGCGACCCAGCGTTTGGAACGGCCGAAGGGAGGGTTGTTCGCATGAAAAGCCCACCCACCTTTGCCGGGTTGCTGCAGTCTTTCTTTACGGATCGGCTG